>JAUVRF010000075.1 GCA_030597775.1 Methanobacteriota archaeon
CCCGGTCAACGAGACCGGCTTGTCGGAGGTGGTCGTGGACGGGGCGCCGTCCCCAGTGATTGCCGGCATCTCCACAGGCTTCAGGTCGGGTTCCTTGACGGAACCGTCGGTCTTCTTGGGCTTCTTCCGGGTCAGGACCACGATCCCGAGGCCGAAGATAATCACGAGCAGAAGCGGTACCAACCATGGACGGATCCCCTCCGGGACCCGCTCCATGGGAAGATACTGGTTCACGGGATCGAAGATGTCGAGGAACTGGTCCACCGGGGTCTTGTCACCATCATCCCCATCGCCGTCTCCAGTGCCCTCGATCCTAATGGAGCCTCCAGAGCTGTCAGGGACGGTGTGTGTGTCCACGGGAACCTCGGTTCCGTAAAACTCCGGCATGAAGACCCGGACCTCCATGTCGTGGGTCCCTTCTTCGGCAGAGAGCCACTGGAGGTATTGTGTCTTGTTGGCCATGGCCGGTACGGTGATGTTGACTGTGTCCACGACCACTCCGTCGACCACCAGCTGGACCACAGCCTCTATTGGGAAATCGCCGTTGTTTGAGATGACGGAGTCGACGGTGACGGTATCGCCAGGTCTGATGTTGTCCGAGTCGATGGGGAATACAGTTCCGATCTTCAGTGGGCTGGGCAGCATGACCAGGGCGTCGCCCTGCGGGTCCGTCACCTCAACTGTGAATGTAGTTCTGCCACTGGAGGAATTCTCGTGGGTGACGACAATCTCGAGGTCGTGGGCTCCCAGCGTCACATCAGGCCAGATGAACGTTATTGTATCTTCCGTGCCCGCATCCAAGCGCATGGATTCCGTGGCAACCGATAGATCATCGACGACAAAATCAAACTCCAGGTCCAACGGCACCTCCCCCTCGTTCAGGAGATCCAGCTGGATCGGTACCGTCTCGCATCCGATGAATAGGAATGGATCTAGCACGGGGGGTTCAACGAACAAGAAGGAGAGGTCCTGCTCCGGCAGTATCCACCGTGTGATGAGGGTCATCGAGTTTTCGACCAGGTCCTTTGCCGTGACCGTCACGCCATGCTCTCCGGGGACAATGTCGTCGTAGGGGATGGTAACCACGAAGAAGATGTCGTTTCCCGAGAGCATCGGGAACACCCAGTCCCCGCCATCCCAGTTCCACTTCACAGTGTCCCCGTTCAGGTGGAGGTCGGTGACCTCGACCCCTATCAGCACGTCCCCGTTGAAAGCGATGGTGGTGCAAGCGTATTGGATGTCAGGGACGGTGTTGTCCACGATGATATCGAATGAGCCCATACCGATGTTTCCCGCCTCGTCCGCCGACAGCGTGGTTACCACGTGGGGCCCGTCGATCAGAAGTAACGTGTCGATCACGGCCTGAAAGGTGTCTGGCGCCATCTGGGTGAACAGCACCGGGGAGCCCGCGTCGATGGAGTAGGTCACAGACGCGGGGTCCAGTGATGCCTCCCCCTCGCTGATGATGGTTATGGTGATGATGAGCTCTCCGGAGACGAACCCACCCGTGAAGGGGGTGGCCATACCGGGTCCGGTGTAATCGGTGCTGACGGAGACGGTCGAGTAGCTCCCATCCATGTCGAGGTCGACGAATACGGACACGGCATCGCCCTCGGCGATGTCGATGACGCCACCGGCCTCGCTGGTAGAGGAACCAGAGGAACCACCGTCGGAGGAGACGGTGAAGGTGCCCGTGTAGATGCCATCGTTGGCAACGGCGTCGCCGTGGGTCCCGTCGTCGTACAGCGTCACGTTGATCACGTCGCCCGGATTTGTGGGGTCCGAGACCAGGGCCACGTTGGTCCCACCGGTGGTGTTGAGGTCCGTTGCGGTGATACCGATCACCGCCCCATCCCGGATGACCTTGGCATTGTCGGAGAAGTCCTCGTTCCAGAGATCAACGACATCCAAGGCCGCATCCGCCTCGGGGGCCGACAACAGGAACATGGCGCCGAACACGATCACGAGTACGAAAGGCGCCCATCTTACGGGAAACGATGCAGTCCACATCCAGATCCACCCAGCCGACCGAGAGGGTGGTAGATAGAAAAAGGTTTTGCGAGAATGCCGAGAGCTACCCAGACCTGGGTTCACTGGTACTCGTCCCAGGCCAGCACGTGGAGGTCCTCCTCGGTGCGAGCCATGAACGCGGAGATGAAGGCCCGGGCCAGCTGGATGTTCGCTATCACCGGCACCGAGAACCGGGCCGCCTCCCGGCGCACCGCCGCTGACGCATCGTCCGTGGTCCGCGCATACCCCGCGGGGATGGCCACCACCAGGTCGAAGGCGCCGGCCGCCATCAGCGTCCCCACGTTGGGCTCCCCCTCCTGGTGGAGCTTGAGGACCTTCTCAAGGTCCAGGCCGTGCATCTTGTAGAACTCCCAGGTGTGCTCGGTGGCGAAAAGGGGAAGGTCCGTCGCAGCCAGGCCCTTCACCACGTCCAGGAGCTTGTACTTGTTCTCGTCGCCGGAGATGGTGATCAGAACCCCCTTCACGGGGAGCACGAAGTCCGTCGCCAGCAGCGCCTTGAGCAGCGCCGAGTCCAGGTCCCTCCCGAAGCAGCCCACCTCGCCCGTGGAGGCCATCTCGACCGAGGGCACGGGATCGGTGCCCACCAGGCGCGAGTAGGAGAACTGGGGCGCCTTCACGGCCACGTAGTCCAGCTCGAGGGCCGAGGGGTGCACCGCGGGCACCTCCTCGCCCAGCATCACACGGGTGGCCAGGTCCACGAAGTCCACCTTCAGTGTCTTGCTGACGAAGGGCACGCTGCGAGACGCCCGGAGGTTGCACTCTATGACCATGACACGGTTCTCACGGGCCAGGAACTGGAGGTTCATGGGACCCGACACCCGCAGGGCCCGGGCCACCTCCCGGGTGATCGTTCGGACACGACGGACCGTCTCCAGGTACGTCCGCTGGGGCGGCAGCACCATCGTCGCGTCCCCCGAGTGGACACCCGCGTTCTCCACGTGCTCCACCACCGCCCAGGCGAGAAGCCGCCCGTCCCGGGCGACGGCGTCGATCTCCACCTCCTTGGAGTTCTCGAAGTACTTGGACACCACCACCGGGTGGTCCTCGGCCACCTTGGCCGCCCTACGCAAACAGTAGTCCAGGTCGTCCTCGTTGAAGGCCACGGACATGGCCGCCCCGGACAGCACGTACGAGGGGCGCACGAGGACGGGATAGCCCACCTTCGTCGCGAAGGCGAATGCGCCCTCAACGGAAGAGGCCTCCACCCACGGGGGCTGGTCCACCCCCAGCCGGTCCAGCAGCGACGAGAACCTGTGCCGGTCCTCGGCCCGGTCCACGTCGTCGGGATGGGGGCCAAGGATGCGCATGGACGCACCGTGGCACCGGGAGGCCAGGTTGTTGGGGATCTGACCCCCGAAGGAGATCACCACCCCGTCGGGGTTCTCCAGGTCGTGGATGTCCTGGACCCGCTCGAAGGACAGCTCCTCGAAGTACAGGCGGTCGCAGATATCGAAGTCCGTGGACACGGTCTCGGGGTTGTAGTTGACCATGATGGTCTCGTAGCCGCAGGCCCGGGCCGTCTGCACCGCCTTTACGCCGCACCAGTCGAACTCCACCGACGAACCGATGCGGTAGGCCCCGGAGCCCAGCACCATCACGGCCCGGCGCCGGGGGAAGACCACGTCGTGGCCGATGCCATCGTAGGTGAGGTACAGGTAGTTGGTGCGGGCGGGGCACTCCCCCGCCAGGGTGTCGATCTGCCGGACCACGGGCGTCACGCCCAGCCGAATTCGCAGCTCCCGGACCTCCGCCTCCATCTGGCCGGTGAGCTTCCCGATCTGGTGGTCGGAGAAGCCCAGCACCTTCGCCCTGCGCAGGCTCTCCGTGTCGAGAGCCGCACCCTCCCGGAGCCCCTGGGCGAACGTGGTCACGGTGTGGATGCGCTCGAGGAACCACCTGTCGATGGCGGTGCCCTTCCAGAGCTCCTCCACCGTCGCGCCCTCCTCCAGGGCCTGGGCCACGTGGAGGATGCGCTGGTCGGTGGGGGTGGCGCTCTCGGCCCGGGCATCGTTCTCCGTCGCCTGCCCGTCATTGGCCACCAGCCCGTGGATGCCCACCTGGAGCATCCGCAGCGCCTTCTGGAGGGCCTCCTCGAAGTTCCGGCCGATGGCCATCACCTCGCCCACGGACTTCATCTCGGTGCCTATCTTCTTAGAGACCTGGGGGAACTTCTGAAGGTCCCACCGGGGTACCTTGACCACCACGTAGTCCAGGGCGGGCTCGAAGCAGGCCGACGTCCTCTGGGTCACCGCGTTGGGCAGGTCAGGCAGGTTGTAGCCCAGGGCCAGCTTGGTCGCGATGTATGCCAGGGGGTAGCCGGTGGCCTTGGCGGCCAGGGCCGAGCTCCTCGAGAGCCGGGCGTTCACCTCGATGACCCGGTACTCCGTCGAGTCGGGGTCCAGGGCGTACTGCACGTTGCACTCACCGATGATGCCCAGGTGGCGCACGATCTTGATGGAGGCTGTCCGGAGGCCGTGGTAGTCCTCGTCGGACAGCGTCTGGGAGGGAGCCACCACGATGCTCTCGCCGGTATGGATGCCCAGGGGGTCGATGTTCTCCATGTTGCACACGGTGATGCAGTTGTCGGCAGAGTCCCGCACCACCTCGTACTCCACCTCCTTCCAGCCGCCCAGGTACTCCTCAATGAGCAACTGCCCGGAGGCGGCCAGCGCCCGGGTGGCGATCTCCCGCAGCTCCTTGTCGTCGTGGGCCACTCCGCTCCCCCGACCGCCCAGGGAGAAGGCGGCCCGGGCCATGATGGGATAGCCGATGTCGGCGGCCGCCGCCAGCGCGTCCTTGACGGTGGTCACGGGGATGCTCGCGGGCACCGGGATGTCGATCTCGGCCAGCTTCTGGCAGAACAGCTCCCGGTCCTCGGTGTCCTCGATGCTCTTGATGGGCGTCCCCAGCACCTGGACGCCGTGCTCAGCCAGGATGCCTCCCTTGTCGAGGGCCAAGCCGCAGTTGAGCGCGGTCTGCCCCCCGAAGGACAGCAGGATGGCGTCGGGCTGTTCCCTGGCTATCACCCGGGCCACGAACCCGGGGGTCACGGGAAGGAAGTACACCCGGTCGGCCACACCCTCCGAGGTCTGGATGGTGGCGATGTTCGGGTTGATGAGCACGGTATGGATCTTCTCCTCCCGCAGCGCCTTGAGGGCCTGGGCACCGGAGTAGTCGAACTCCCCCGCCTGACCGATGCGCAGCGGCCCCGAGCCCAGGACCAGCACCTTTCCGGGGGAATGGTGGCGTGCCATCTCAATCCCTCCCCCGGACCAGGTCCGCGAAGCGGTCGAACAGATGGTCGGTGTCCCTTGGCCCCGGCCGGGCCTCGGGATGGAACTGCACCGCCCAGGCCTTGCCGTCCTCCCGGCGGATGCCCTCGCAGCTTCCGTCGTTGGCGTTGGTGAACCACACGTCCCACTCGCCAGGAAGGCTGTCCACGTCCACCACGTAACCGTGGTTCTGGGACGTGATGTAGCACCGGCCCGTCCCGACCTCCAGCGCGGGCTGGTTCTGGCTCCGGTGACCGTAGGTCAGCTTGTGGGTCGTACCCCCGGCGGCCAATCCCATGAGCTGGTTCCCCAGGCAGATCCCCATCACCGGGATGTCCGACTCCAGGGCGGCCCTCATGCCCTCCACAGCCGCGGGGTACATCTCGGGGTCCCCGGGACCGTTCCCGGCCACCAGGGCCGCGGGCTCCACATCCATGGGGTCCCGGTCGAAGGGCACCCTCACCACCTCGAAGCCCCGCTGGGCGATGGAGCGCAGGATGGAGGTCTTGACCCCGGCGTCGATGACGGCAACACGGGGCCCCGCGCCCTCGTTGTACGTGCAAGGCTCCCCGGCGCAGACCTCGGAGCCAAGGTCCCGCTGGTTGGGGTCCTCGAAGTCCACCGTCCCGGTGCCATCCACCAGCCGCCCGGGCATCACGCCCCGGGCGCGGAGCCGCTTGGTGATGTGCCGGGTGTCGACCCCCGTCAAGCCGGGAACACCGCCCTCCCTCAGCCACTCGTCCAGCGACCGCACGGCGGAGTGGTGGGAGTAGTCCCGGGAAAGGGTGGCCACCACGAGGCCCGCCACCTGGATGCGGTCCGACTCGAAATTGGCAGGCAACCCCAGGTCATCCAACCCGTCGGCGGGCACACCGTAGTTGCCCACCAAGGGATACGTGAGCACCAGGATCTGCCCACGATAAGAGGGATCGGTCAGGCTCTCCACGTAGCCTACCATGCCGGTGTTGAAGACCACCTCGCCCGCCATCGGTGCGAATGCACCAAAGGGTTCTCCGGAGAAGCTGGTCCCATCCTGAAGCTCAAGCCTTGCGCCGTGAGATTCCATCCGGGAGCAGGAGATGGAGTAGGGGGATAATATACTTGTCCTAGCACCGGCTCACGCTCCCCATGGACCTAGATATGATCGGCTACGTCCTGTCGGCCATCGGGGGCGTCCTCATGCTCGTCGGGGTGCTCGTGCTGGCGAACACCGAGAAGGAGCGCACCGACATCACCGGGGAGGTGGCGGAGGCGGCAGGACCGGGCCTGTACCTCATCTACGCGGGCCTCGCCGCCATCGGGGCGGGGATCGTGATGATGCTACTCGCCTAGTCCTGCAACCCTTCCCCACCACTGCCCTTCTCGTTCACCCACCACCCACGGGCGGCCACAACACTAATATCGTACATGTGTCTCCCATCCACGATGGATTGGCTCGACCCAGCCCGGAAGTGGAACACACTCGCCAGGCTCGGCCTAATCGCCTTGGCCCTCTCCTCCTTGCTTTACGCGGACCAGTTCTACGAACACATCAAGGCCCACCTGTCTGGCTCCATAGTCGACGATGTCATCACGGGAGAGTGGCACGTGGTCCTGTTCAACATCGCCCTCTTCCTCAGCTTCCTCATCCCCCTCACCTTCCGCAGGAAGGCCGACTGGAAGGAGTACACCATCGTGGTGGCCTTCATCGTCAGTCTGTTCGTGGAGACGTACGGCATCCCGCTGCACATCATCCTGGTCGCTGGTAGGGGCACCACACCGGCCGCGCCGGACCTGGACACTCCCCTGGTCATCGATTTCCTGGGCGTCGAGTTCGCCTTCACCATTCCGATGATATACGGTGCGGTCCTCATCCTCCTGGGCATGACCCTCATCATCGTGGGGTGGGTCCAATTGTTCAAGGGCGTCAAGAACAACGAGCTGGTGACCACCGGCCTTTACGCCATCTCCCGCAACCCCCAGTACCTGGGCTTCATGCTGGTCGTCGCGGGCTGGTGGGTGGGATGGCCCACCATCCTAGTAACCATATTCGCCCCCATCCTCATCATCCTCTACCTCCGCCTCTGCAAGGTGGAGGAGAAGGAGGTGGGCGACCTCCCTGGCTTCCCCGAGTACAGGGAGAGGGTGCGCCTGGTCATCTAGCGCATCCCCACGTTCAAATACCCGGAGGGCATTTCCAGGAAATGCCGCATGGAGGTTGAGAGGATGGACTCGAAGGAATACATGGAACTGGAAGGTACCTGGGGTGCCCACAACTACCACCCGCTGCCCGTGGTCATCGAGAGGGCCTAGGGCGTCTGGGTCTGGGACGTGGAGGGCCGCAAGTACATGGACATGCTCAGCGCGTACTCGGCCATCAGCC
>JAUVRF010000082.1 GCA_030597775.1 Methanobacteriota archaeon
GCCTCCGCACCCACGCGCTGTCGGAGGCAGCCGACCTGATGAGCCCCACCACCTTCAACGAGATCGAGGACCTGCGCTTCGTGGAGGAGGGGACCTGCCTCGTGTTCGTCCGGGTGCACTTCACAGGGGACCTCAGGGAGATCGATACCGAGGCCAGGGTCATCAACGAACGGTCGTGCCTCCACCTCACCAGGGAGGAGGCGGAGACCTTCATGCTCCGCGCCCTGATGGTAGGCGCCGAGTACGCCTGCAACCACCTGCCCGAGGTGAACGTGCGTCAAGCCCTTCGCCAATTGGCGGCGGGGATCGAGGCGGCAGGTCTGGACGACAGGTACTTTCGCGAGTACCCGTTCTTGAAGAGAGGCCTCAAGCACTGGAGCAAGGGCAAGAACGCCTTCACCCGGCATGACTAGAACCAGATGCTGCTGCCTATGTGGAACGCCTCCAGCATCCCCGATAGGATGAGGAAGAAAACGAGTGTGGCTGTCCGGGCAAGGGACCTCATATCGACGTCACGCTCCAGGGCGGGACGTTGGATTATAGGCCTGGATATTTAAACGCGGGGAGTTCGTTCACTTTAAAGATACCAGGTAGCCAGTGCCTCAGATTGTTCACCAAAAGGACAACAATCGTGGTAAACCTTATAAGGCAAGTGGCCCCATAGTCGCAACGTGTACCAGCGTAAGATTACCTTGGACCAGGAATCCTTCAAGGCATTGGCATCCGACACGCGGATAGAGATTCTAAAGCGTCTGGACAAGTCCCAGATGACTGTAACTGACCTTGCCAACGAACTGCAGGTCAACAAATCCGCGGTGTACAAACATCTATCAAGACTGCTCGACGCTGGTCTGGTGAAGAAACTCGAGGACAACCGCAAGTGGGTGTACTACAAGCTCTCGATGAAGGGCATGCACCTGCTGCATCCCGAGCGTGTACAGATCGCCCTCATGCTCTCCGCATCCGTACTGGCGATCACCCTGGCATTGAGCCAGATCTACATGTTCGTCGTCGGGAACCCTGTGACCAGGGAGGAACCGCAGAACTTTGGGTTTGGCCAGCCCGGCACGACCTTCATAACCGAGATTGTCCACGACCCGTTGTTGCTCGCGATAGGTTGCCTGTTGATAGCGGTCGGCTCGGTCCTGGCCTACATGGCCTACAGGGTCTATCAGACCCCCGAGACGCCTGACTACATCTGAACCCACGGGGTCAGGTGAGGGAGACACAGAACTACCCAAGAGCGGAGCCTCCAGCCTTCATCCAGGGTCACGGGCCCCGTCCCCACGTCCATCTGCAGGGCATTGGCTCGGGGTGATCGATCGACCCTTGCCGGGGGTCCGCCGGGAAGCGTCCCGTGGTCTACTCAAGGTCTACTTCTTGAGGCCCAACCGCTCCACGTTCTTGTCGGCGATGGCCTGGATGGCGGAGATGATCTCGTCCCCGCCCTCCTTCTTGAACATGTGGGCGAAGCGACGCTGGGTCTTGAGGTACTCCGTCACCGGCTTGATCTCCTTGAGCCTCTTGACGTTGGTGACAACTCCGTCCTCTATGTCGTAGATTGGGAACAGGGCGGTCTCAACGGCCAGCTTCCCGACCTTGATGGACTCGGCGGAGTCGCAGTACCAGCCAGTGGGGCACGGCACGTGGATGTGGAGGTACTTTGGCCCCTCGATATCAAGGGCCTTCCTCACCTTCCTGAGCAGCTCCCGCGGGTACGACACCGACGCGGTCCCGGAGTAGGGTATGCCGTGGGCCGCCATGATCTCCGGCATCGGTTTCTTGGGCCTGGTGTTGCCCCAGCTGACCTTGCCAGACGGAGAGGTGGTGGTCGAGGCGTACGTGGGGGTCGCCCCCGATCGCTGGATGCCAGTGTTCATGTAGGCCTCGTTGTCGTAGCAGATGTAGAGGATGTCGTGACCCCTCTCCAGCATGCCCGAGATGAGGCCGATGCCGATGTCGAAGGTGGAGCCGTCGCCACCCTGGGCGATGATGTTGATGCCCTCCCTCTTCCCGGTGGCTATGAGGGCGGCCTCGATGCCGCTGGCGACGGCGGCCGCGTTCTCGAACAGGGAGTGAACCCATGGCACGCCCCAGGACGAGGCGGGGAAGGGGGTGGTGGTCACCTCAAGGCAGCCGGTGTTGTTGGCGACGATCGTGTTGGGGCCAGCAGCCTCCAGGACCAGGCGGGCCGCCAGCAGCTCTCCGCAGCCGGCGCAACCCCTGTGCCCGGGGGCAAAGAGGCGCTTGCCGGGCTCGATGAAACCCTCCTTGAGGGATCCTGGCTGGGTCATCTATACCACCTCCGGGATGATGTCATGGTTCAGTCCCACCCATATAGAGCCATCGACGGGCTCGCGTAAGGACTTGGCCTTCTCGTAGGCCCATTTGATGTCCGAGACGCGAATGTCGCGGCCACCTAGACCGGCGACGAAGCTGTGTATCAGGGGGCCATCATGATGATGGAAGGCGGTCTTCAGGTCCGAGGAGATGGTGCCCTCGTGGCCCAGCGAGATGTCCTTCTCGATGACCGCCATCACTGACGCGTGGTCCAGGGCCTTCCGGAGCTCTGCCCCGGGCCATGGCCGCGCGGTCCTGAGCTTGAGCAGGCCCACCTTCTCGCCGTCGTCCCGGAGCCGGTCCACGGCGTCCTTGATGGTGCCCGCCAGGGAGCCCATGGTCATCAGGATGATGTCGGCGTCCTCGGTGCGGTACTCCTCGAAGTACGGGTGGTACTCGCGGCCGAAGACCTCACCGAACTCCTTGAACGCGTCCTCGAGGACACCCTTGGAGTTCATCATCGCCCTGTTGAGCATGTACCGGATCTCGTGGTAGGTGTCCGGCATCGCGAAGGCGCCGAAGGTCAGCGGCCTCGCGCAGTCCAGCTTGACCACGGGATCGTATGGTGGCAGGAACTGGTCCACCTCCTCCTGCTCCATGCGCTTGATGGGCTCGTAGGTGTGGGTCAGGATGAAGCCGTCCATCATCGTCATCACGGGCAGCCGGATCCTGGGGTTCTCCCCGACCTTGTGGGCTATGGGCTGGAAGTCGTGGATCTCCTGGGAGTCCTCGCAGTATATCTGGATCCATCCCGCGTCGCGGACGGCGACGCTGTCCTGCTGGTCGTTCCAGATGCTGATGGGTGCGGACGGTGCCCGGTTGGCGCAGGTCATGTTGATGGGCAGCCGGGAACCGGCGATGTTGTACAGCACCTCGTACATCAGGAACAGGCCCTGGGCGGTGGTGGCGGTGTAGGTCCTCACGCCAGCGGTCGAGGCGCCCATGACCACCGAGGCGGCTGCGAACTCGGACTCCACGACCACGTACTCGCAGTCGATCTCGCCATCGGCGACCATCTGGGACAGGTCCTCGACGATGTGGGTCTGGGGGGTGATGGGGTAGGCGGAGATGACCTTGGGCCGGCAGAGCTTGACGGCCTCGGCCACCGCGTACGAACCCTCGACAACGGTGTTCTCTATCATGGCGATCACTTCTCCTCCGGGACCATCTCGTATGACTGCGTCGGGCACTCGGCGGCGCAGATGCCGCACCCCTTGCAGTAATCGTAATCGACCTGGATGCCCGTCTTCTTGCCATCCTCGTCGAGGGGCAGGGCGCTGATGGCGCCCTCGGGGCACAGGTCGATACACAGGTAGCACTTGATGCACTTCTCGGGGCTCCATACGGGTTTGAAGGAGCGCCAGGCACCGGTCTTGGTATCGATGGTGGTGGCGGGCTCGACCCACGCACCCGCGGTCAGCTTCACGCCCACGAGCACTCACCGCCCCCACAGTGGGCACATGCGTCTCGGATGGCCACCACGTTCTTCTCGCCCAGCTTGCCCGGGAAGCGTTCCAGGATCATCTCCACGAGGCTATCGATCCGCACCAGGCCAGTGGCGCCAGCGAAGGCGCCCAGCATGGTGGTGTTGGTGATGGGCCGACCAAGGTGCTCCATCGCCAGACCGGTCGCGTCTATGGTCACGATCCTAGCCGGATGTTCGATGCCCAGGTCCTCAGCCCCCTTCCGGGTGTTGATGACAGCGACCCCGTCGTCCTTGAGGCCACCGAACACATCCACCACATCCAGGAGGGAGGAGTCCTGCACGATGATCACGTCGGGGGAGTAGATCTGGGCCCGGGTCCTGATCTTCTTGTCCGATATTCGGCAGAAGGCCTGTACCGGCGCCCCTCTACGCTCCACGCCGAAGGCGGGGAACGCCTGGGAATAATTACCGTCCTTGAAGGCGGCCTGGGCTAAAAGCTCGGCGGCTGTAACGGAGCCCTGGCCTCCTCGTCCGTGGATCCTGATCTCGTTCATGGATGAACCCGTCGGCGGTACCGCACCATCCCTAATAAGACTTATCGGAATTGTCCTCCCGCGATGTGCCAGAATCCACCACCACCAGTAGCTCACTGGCCCGGTTTGATTATCCCTTCGATACCTGAATTATAATCTTTATATACCACCCCCGCACTTCGGACCCACAGGAGTGCAGACACCATGTCCAGTCACCCGAATTACATGAAGGGCAGGAGGACCGCCCTGGTCGCCCTGCTCGCGATGATGGCCTTCATCGCTATGGCCACCCTCGTTGCTGCGGACCACCCCACGAACGAGGATGCCAACAACGGAGGTTCCGGTCTATCGGAATGGACCGGAGAATGGAACGTCAGCGCTGGCGATGACCTGGAATACGCGAACCAGACCATCTCGCTGGATGGTACCCTCATCATCAACAACGGGGGACGTCTCGTGCTCCGGAACGTGACCCTCGTGCTCCACGGCGGAGAGCTCGACCCCCAGGAGATCAACGTGTTCAACGGTGAGCTGGTCATCACCGACCTGGACGACAATCCGAGCACCGTGGCCGACGGCTCAACGGTGATGGCAGACGACCCGGAGGTCCATTACTACTTCCAGGTCTACGAGGACGCCACCATAACGGTGACCAACTCCCATATCATGGACTGCGGGCGGCTCTTCGATGTCCTGGGCATACAGGCGGGACTGTACATCAACACCATCGACGCCGTGATAGAGGGCGTGGAGTTCTCCAACAACTTCGGTGGCATCTTCATCGACGGCGTGGCCATCACAGTGTCCGACTGCTACATCCACGACAACGACTGGATCGGTATCTACGTGGTGAACAACGCCGCCCCCCTCATCGAGGACTGCCACATCGAGGACAACTTCAGGGAGGGCATGGTCATCAAGTCCCAGTCCGACGTGGAGCTCCGGGACTCGTGGGTTCGGGGCAACATGCGGGGCATCCTGGTGGACGGGGCCTACCTGGCCGCCTACGACTCCTCCATATCCAGCAACAACGAGGTGGACCTGGACCTGCCCTACTTCAGCCAGGTGGAGTTGTTCAACTGCACCATCAGCGTATCCCCCACCCAACCTCCCATCCGCATGGAGAACTCATCCCTCACCTCCACCCACGGGAACTTCGACATCAGCAGCGTGGACCTGGCCGATTCCATCTTCCTGTACAGGCAGTTCCTCACCGTCAGTGTGAAGTGGACCGACTCTCGGAGCACCCCCATCGCCGACGTGCCCGTAAAGGTCGAGGATGCCGAGGCCCGGGTCACCAATTACCTCACCGACGAGGATGGGATGGTTTCCGATGTGCCCATGGAGGTCGTCTTCTACGAGATGTCCGGCCTTGGCCTGAAGACCACCAACTACAATCCGTTCCATGTCAGCGTGATCTATCTTCTCCTGGAGAAGGACGACTACGTCGATATGCGGTACAGCAACGGCCTGGCCAGCTTCCAGTACGTGGACACCGTGGACCCGACGGCTGTCGCCCCGATAGTGGGCGATGCCGATGTGGGCCGTCCACTGGTCCTGGATGGGTCGGCCTCGTTCGACAACGTCGCCATAGATGACTGGAACTGGTCCTTCGATGAGCTGGGCGAGCCCGTCTACCTCTCGGGCGAGGTGGTCGACCACTCCTTCAAGGCGGCGAGGGAGTACACCATCACCCTCAGGGTGACCGACACCACGGGCAACTCCGGCTTGAAGAGCATCACCACCTTCGATGTCAACGTTCGCGACAGAACATCGCCAATAGCGGATGCCGGTCCCGATCAGACCGTCAGCCAGGGGACCGTGGTCACCCTCGACGGCACCAACTCCACCGACAACGTGGGCATAGTCTCGTACACCTGGAGCTTCACCTACGGTGGCGCGCCCCGATCATTGACCGGAATGATAGTCAGCTGGAAGTTCGACATCCCGGGGAAGTATGCGGTCGTGCTGAGGGTCGAGGACGCGGCGGGGTTCACAGGTGCCGACAACATGAACGTGACGGTCCTTGACAACATCCCGCCCACCACGACCGTGGTCTTCAACCCCGAGATGCCTCCGGACAGGAAGTACAACCAGGTCGTCCAGATCATCTTCAATGTGGAGGACGACGGCGCGGGGCAGGTCGAGCTCAACTACCGCATCAACGGTGCGGTATGGGAGACCGTCGTTGGCGGGCTTGCCCTCAGCTTCGGTGGCGACCTCCAGTACGGTGACGGCGTCTACGAGATAGAGTACTACGCCGTCGACAGCATGGACAACGAGGAGGACCTGCAGACCATCGCATCGTTCCTGGTGGATGCAACGCCACCCACCTTCACCAACATGGACCCGCCCATCAGTCCCTACCCGACCACCGAGGAGACCTACACCATATCCGGCAAGACGGAGCCCGGTGCGACCCTCCTCATCAACGAGGATATCGTGGCGCTGGCCGCCGATGGTGGCTTCTCATACCCGGTGGAACTGGAGGTGGGCGACAACGCCTACTACCTCCATGCAGTGGACGCGGTGGGGCACACCGCCGATCTCACCATCGTGATCGACAGGGAGAAGATCGACACTGGGAACGGAGAGCCCGTGTCGGGTTCCATCGCCTACTTCATCGGAGGCGCGGTCATCGCCGTCGTGCTGTTGCTCCTCGTGCTTTACATATTCGTGCTGCGACCCCGCAACGAGGAACCCCCGCCGCTGTGAGCGTGGCTCAGAATCCGTCATCGGCGTAGGTGGCCAGTCCACCCACGGACTCCACCTCGAACCGCTTCATCAGCACGTAGGCCACAACGGCCCAGATCAGGCTGGAGATCGCGATGACACCAAGAAGGCCGGTGAGGGCCAGGGTCA
>JAUVRF010000321.1 GCA_030597775.1 Methanobacteriota archaeon
CACCAGGTGGCGAAGAGGTCCAGCACCACGACCCTTCCTCGGTACGCTTCCAGATCGACGGGCGCCCCGTCGATGCTCAGTATGCTGAAGTTGGGGGCCGGCTCCAGGTCCTCGGTCACGGGTAGGTCGTCACCGCTCTGGTTCGCCACAACGTATGCTACCGCGATAATGAGGGCGATGATGAAGGCCACTCCGATGACCGTCCTCTGGTTGGCGTCCCAGAAGCTGGGGGGTGGCGCGCGTGAGGATCGGCGTCTGCGCCCGGACCCGTTCTTCTTTTTCCTTGAACGCTTTGACATTGGGTCTCCTCGCCTGATATTGGGCAGGCTCGTTAAAACTGTTTGTCCCGGATATCCAGGAGAGCGACCTCCTCAGAGGAGGTCCTGGATGGCCTCCTTGAGGTCGGCCTTGGAGGTCGTACCGACGTGGTAGTACTGGATCACTCCATCCTGGTCGATGACCACCGTGGTGGGGATCGCGTCCACCTCGTAATCCTGACCCACCTTGCCGCCCCCGTATGCGACGGGCCAGGTGATCTTGTTGTCGTTCCTGTACTTGGTGACCTTCTCCCGGGACTCCCGATCGTCGTTGTCGATGAGCAGGAAGGCCACCTGGTCCTCGGGGACCTCGTCACGTAGGTCCTTCAATGTGTCCAGCTGGACGTAGCAGGGGCCGCACCAGGTGGCGAAGAAGTCGACCACCAGCACGCGTCCCCGGTAGTCCGTCAGGTTGTGGGGAACATCGTCAACGTCCAGCACGGTGAAGTCAGGGGCCTCGTCCCCATCGCCGATGGGGCTGAGGCCCCCGAGGCACAGGCTGAGGAGCATCGTGACCGACACGAGGGCCACTACCAAGACCTTGGCGCTGGCGGAACGGGACGGCATCAACCCGATTCAGCTCGATGGCGTACATCTACCTTTCGCCTTAAGCCGGCCCGTGCCAGCTGCCCCCCCTGTCGACAAGCCAGCTGCCCCCCCTGGGTCAACAAGGTTCATATAGGCCTCAACCGGTATTGTTCTTGATACCGTGGAAGAGGTCGCCGAGTCCGGGTTCTTCGGCCGCTGGGACACGTTGCCAGCGCGCTACAGGTACATGGTCTTAGCCGGAGTGTTGTTCGTAGGTGGCCTGCTCGTGGGAGCCTCCGAGGGCCGTTGGGCCACCCCCGCTTGGGCCCTGGCGACCATGGGCGGGGCGTTCATATGCATCTACGCCTTCCCCTCGGTCTGGCGATACCTGGTCTACCTGGGCCTGATCTACCTGTTCCTGGCCCTGGGCACCGTTCCCGTGGTGATGTACGTCGACGCCGCACCCTTCTTCATCGGTTGGGCCTTCGTCCTCCACACCTTCGCCCTCCTGGTGGCCTTCAACCTGGTCAAGGATGTGCACATGCATCGCAAGGCGTACCACATAGCTGCGATCAAGGATGGCAATGAGGCGCCCTACGTCCCCATCGGTCTATGGCTCCTCGCCCTGGCCGGGTTCATGATAATGATCGACATCTCCATGATCAGCTTCGGAATGTGGGCCCTGGACGAGGCCACCCTGATGGTCTACACGATATCCGAGCTCATCCTCATCGGGCTGCTGATGTATCTACTGGAGATCCCAGAGCGCGCCTACGGGGGGAAGGGGGCCGACTTCGTGCCCCGGGTCTCTCTCGCCGAGATCACCAGCGAGACCAAGAAGGTGGCCAAGAGGCTGGTCAGGCGGACCAAGCCTGCGAAGACGTCCACCAAGAAGGCCGCCATCGCGGCCGCCTCGCTACGACCCAAGCAGCTGGCCGGCGGAACGCTGGAGTGCCCCTCGTGCGGCTCCGACCTGGCCATCGACGTGCGCAGGTGCCCCGATTGCTACCGGGACAATGAGTTCGCCTGGTGCCCCGTGAGCGAGCACTACATCATCCCGTGCCCCTCGTGCGGCAAGCCCACGGTGTACGGGGAGGAGAGCTGCAGCCACTGCGGTCACTCCCTCACGGTTGACTACAAGTGCCCCAATTGCCTCAAGGCGAACCCCCTCCAGCGGTGGGAGCGGGCTTGAGGCCCCTGCGGGACGTGGTCGGCGATCTAATCTGGCAGGTCCAACCCGGTTCCGTCACCACGTACGGCGACCTGGCAAGGGCCCTGGGCGACATCGTGGCCGCCCGGGCGGTGGCCGCCATCACGATGGACGAGCTGGACCCAGAGGACTTCCCCACACACCGGGTGGTGCGAAAGGACGGGACCCTGGGCAACCACCCCCTGGGAGAGTCCGAGAAGTCACGTCGGCTGACGGTCGAGGGCATCTCGATCCAGGATGGCAGGGTGGAGGGCATGCCCGACATGCGGCAGATGTTCTTCGAATCCGACCTGCCCCTCAAGAAGCTGCGGAAGCTCCAGGCCGCCCTTGGCGACCACCTGAACCTGGGACCGCTCGGCACACGGCCCCGGACCCTGGTGGGCGTGGACGTGGCGTACTCCCGGGACGGATACGCCTTCGCATCCGCCATCGGTGTCGATGCCCGGACGCATGCCATCACCGAGACCCGATTCCACCGGTCGGAGGTCACCTTTCCCTACATCCCGACCTACCTGGCCTTCCGTGAGATGCCCGCCATAGAGTCGGTGCTGGAGGGCATGGCCCTGGAGGGGGCACTGCTCATGGTCGACGGCCAGGGCATCCTCCACCCTCGGGGCTTCGGCATCGCCTGCCACGTGGGCGTCTCCCTTGGCATCCCCACCATCGGCGTCGCCAAGCGGTTGCTCACCGGCAGCTACGACAGGGCCGCCCTGCGAAGGGAGGGACTGGCGGCGGTCCGCGTGGAGGGGGAGCACCGGGGCTGGGTGATAGCTCCAGGGGGCGAGAAGAGGAAGGCCGCGTTCGTGTCGCCAGGTCACATGGTGTCCGTGGACGACTCGCTAAGGCTGGCAAAGGGGTCGATGGGGAAACGCCAGCCTCGACCTCTCGAGCTGGCTCACAGCGCCGCAACGTCGGCGCGAAGGGCCTGGGACCCTCACTCCACGATGTCGAGCTGACCGTGGAGGCCGGCGGACACCTGCAGCTCGTCCCTGAAGGTGCGGGCCCAGCCGTTGGTTATCTTGATACGGGTGCCCTCGGAGACCTTCTCGATCTCGCCGTTCCACAGCGAGAGGCGCACCCTGTCCCCCTTGTCGTCCTCCGCCCACGCGTCGCACACCTTGGATTGGCGACCGTACTTGGTGATGATCTCTCTTGGTTCCTTGACCTCTACGATCTTGAGATCCAATTGGTCGATGGCTTGATTCGGGCGGACGTCGGCGACATACATGGGGCTCATCGACG
>JAUVRF010000072.1 GCA_030597775.1 Methanobacteriota archaeon
GCGGAGCCCAGGATGTGGAGCTCATCATCGTGAAGGTGCTGGATGCGAACGGTGTCGGTACCGATGCGTTGAGCGCCGATGGCGTCGTCTTCGCCATCGACCCCAACGATGACGGGGATTACAGGGACGGGGCGGATGTGATATCCATGTCCCTCGGTGGAAGGACCAGCTACCTGGCCGCGATAATCGGGACCAAGAGCCAAGCCGCCATCAACAAGGCAGTGTCCATCGGGGTGCTCGTGGTGGCCGCCGCGGGCAACGACGGCGAGAACGACGACGGCGACGTGGCATCTCCAGGTTGGATAAGGGATGTGGTGTGCGTGGGAGCCGTGGACAAGAACAGCAGGTTGGCCTCCTTCTCATCCGTTGGTCGGAACCTTCTCAAGCAGGACCCCGACAGGAAACCGGAGGCCGTTGCTCCAGGTGTCAAGATAACGACGGCAAGCCATGGAGGGGGCTACAAGACCGGCTCCGGGACCTCCCAGGCAACGGCGTTCATGGCTGCATGCCTGGCCGTCGTCCTATCGGTCAATCCTGACTACGCACATGACGGGATACACGGGGGCAGCGAAGAGGTGATCCGCACGGTCAAGGAAGCCATGATGGAGTCCTCCAAGACCGTGAGCGGTCAGAACACCCCCCACGACAACCACTACGGATACGGCCTGGTCCAGGTGGTCGACATGATCGATTATCTCAAGGCGCTGTAGGGACGGGCATCGCGATGGCCGGCGACGAGTATGGGACCGTGGATGATGGACCGGACTACACCAAGAGGACGACCATCCTCTACGTCGTCGCAGGGATCATAGTGGTAGTCGCCCTGTGGTGGATGTTCTCATCCATGGATTACGTGGCCCAGGCCCCCCGCTCGGAATGGGCCTACGAGATGGTCCAGCTGGAGGATGCCAACGCCGAGGGCTACACCGGCAAGGATGTCCGATTGGCGATCATCGACACCGGGATAGACCCCGATCACCCCTCCCTCGAGGATGCCAACATCGTCGAATGGTTGGACCTGGTGAACGGAAGGACAGTGCCCTACGACGACGACGGCCACGGGACAGCCATGGCCAGCATCATCGCGGGAAACGACCCGATAAAGGGCGGGGCCGAGGATGTCGACCTGATCATCGTCAAGGTCCTGGACGATATGGGGGAATCGACGGACTCGATGGTCGCCGATGGCATCATGTTCTGCCTGGACCCCAATGGCGATGGCGAGTACAGCGACAGGGCCGACGTGATATCGATGTCCCTGGGCGGTCACATGAGCTACATAGGAGCCATCATCGGCACCGATACCAAGGCCGCGGTCGAGATGGCTGCCAGCTACGGCGTGCTCATGGTGGCGGCCGCTGGCAACGACGGTGAGAGCGACGACGGAGACGTTGCCAGCGCGGGTTGGTTACCCGATGTGATCTGAGTCGGAGCTGTCGACGAGGACGGGACCATCGGCGGCTTCTCATCGAGGGGCCGCAATATCTTCAAGGTGGATCCCAACAAGAAGCCCGAGGTGGTGGCCCCCGGCGTTGGGGTGATCAGCGCATGGAAGAACGAGCGATACGTGACGGCCAGCGGGACCTCCCAGGCCACGGCCCTCGTCTCGGCCTGCCTTGCCGTGATGCTCTCCGCCGTTCCTGAGCTCAAGCATACTGGCCCCTCCGGTGGGACCGATGACGTGGTAGCGCTGGTCAAGACGAAGTTGATGGAGACGTCGATGCCACAGGCGGAGCAGGATACGCCCCACGACAACTACTACGGGTATGGCCTCATCCAGACCATGGACCTGATCGATGCCCTCAAGGCTGAGGTCTGAGCAGGGCCTCGATCGAGACGTGGTGGTTCAATCCCCACTCCTCCCATGCCGGCCTGGAGCAGACCTTGAACCCGATGGTCGAAGGGACCTCGAGCATCACGACGGGTCCTCCCGTTTCGTTCGAGAGGGAGACGGGCGAGGGGAAGAAACGGCCCGCCACCCGCGTCCCCTCCCACACCAGGTAGGGCCGTTCACTCGTGAACTGGATGAGGTAGGCCTTCCCATGAAAGGCCCGGGGAAGGCCGTGGGATTCTGAAGTCACGGTCCAGTTCACCTCGACCGTCGCCTCGCAGGTCAGGAGGTCGACCTGAGTGACCAGGTCGGACACGGCGTCTGCTAGGTCCTCCAGCTCCAGGGACCGGTAGTAATCCGCCTGCATGCCGAAGAGCCCGAGGAACGAACCGGAGATGACCAGGACCACCATGCTGGTGGCGACCTTCGAGGATAGCCAATCGATCATGATATCCACCGTTACAGGACCCGTACCTCAACGAAGGTATCGGGCTGGCTCCCGGGAGGCGACGTCCTTGCCTCCAGGACCAACAGGCATCTATGCCCCTCGATATCCAGGGGCCCTCCGTCGCGGCCAGCCATCGCAAGGGGTCCTCCCCTGGTCGTGACCAGGTGGTTGCCCTCGGCCCCACCCGAGTGCCTCCATCGGATGAAGGCCGCCTCGGAACCGGGGGCAGCAAGGTCCCCGCCAATGGTCAGTCTCTCCAGGTGGAACGACCCGGAGGAGGGGATGTCCACCAGTACGGTCCTCGAGCTGCCGGGATGATGGAACACCGACCTGGCGGCCGAATCGATCTCGGCGATGGCCACCTGGATCCTGTGCTCCACCTCGCTCTGCTGGTATGCATACAGGGTGGGCATGAGGACCGCGGTCGCCATCGTCATCAGCACCACCGTGAGGAGGAGCTTGTATGGCACATCGATGGACGCGTAGCGATCCCTGTGGAGGGCGGAGGGTCGCAATCCGCGACCCCCTCAGGCCTTCACAAGGAGCACGCTGGTGCTCTTCGTCTGACCACCGAAGGCACCGTCGTGGGTGACACGGATGGACAGCTCGCCCACGGCCTTGGTCCCCAGATCGAAGGTGACCGTGAAGGTGGCGGTGCCATCCTCGCCCGTCTTGGCCGCGGTGGCCACGCCCTCGCCCTCGACGTAGACGGTGGCGCCCTTGATGGGCTTGCCCTCGGTGTCCTTCACGGTGACGGTGAAGTCGGTGGACCCCTCGCCCCCGGATATGTGGATCACGTCGGGGTCGGCCGCAACATTACCCAGGTTCTGTCCGGTGAAGGCTCCCATCATGCTCGTCATGATGCCAATGGCCGCGACAACGACCACCACCATGATCAGCATGTAGAGGGGCATTCCCTCTATGGAGCCCTTGTCGTCGTTCCTATAGCTCGCACCTATGTTTCTCATCTTCCGAATATGTCCGCGCATAACGCACACCTCGGATGACATCACGGCCCATTGGGTATATGAGGCGATTTTGAGAACCATCAATATGATGCTGATTAATCACTCGGTCCGGGAACATGGTTCCCGCTGGACGATATGCCCAGTTCGACGGGGATCTCTGTCGGTCGTCCGCTCAACCGGTGACGTCCTCGATCTTGAAGCCGATGTGGATCTTCACCTGATGGACCAGCTGGCCCCCGCGAATGTGACCACGGTGCTCGACGACCTCGAAGAACTCCAGACCCTTCAGGGTCTTGCTCGCCCTCTCGATGGCGGAATTGATGGCGGCCTGATAGCTCTCCGTTGAAGTACCCACTAGCTCGATTACCTTGAAGGTTACGTCCATTATTATTTCCCCCCTAGGGATTCTGTAGAGTTGTCTTCCGACGCATATATAGTTCACGGTCATGCGGGACCTTCAGGCCACCACGGCCTGCCCGACCATGCTGGCTATCGAGAACACGGCCACGGCCAGGGGCAGGGCCTTTGCCGTCTGGTACCGTCCCTCGATGGGGTCGTCGCCACTGGCCAGGCGCGAGGTGAAATGCATGGTGGCCGCAACCATCGCCAGCACGAACACGCCCAGGACGAGGATGAAGACGCCCGAGGGGATGGGTGCGGCGACCGCTGCGCCGGAGGAGGTTGGGAGGGCGGGTGCCAGCCGGGCCACGACGAGGTAGAGGGCGGAGGTGATCCCGAGGATGATTGGCGCAAAGAGCGTCGCGGTTGACCGCATCATTTCGGTAACCGGGCGCAACTGCGAGGCGACCTCTCGGTCGACCTTCCTCAGGTCACGCATGTGGTCGGAGACAGCAACTATTGCCCGCCCTGCGCCAGAGACGTCCTTCCGGACCATCTGGACGATGGTCTTGAGTGAGGCGGACACGTTTTCGGAAGGGAACCCGACGAGGGCACCCCCCCTCCCGAAGAGGGCCTCCGTGGGGGAGGTCCTCTTGAGAGTCATATGGGCCAGCACCTTGCGGAGCAGGGCAGCTATCGGTTCCCCGTCCATTGACCTGGCGGTCCGCTGGATGGCTGGCTCGAGGGGCATGCCGTCCGCGATCCGGCTGCCGATCTGGAAGAGGGCGTCGGGGAGGGAATCCTCCACCGACTGGACCTCCTTTCGCCTCATGCGTGGCCCACGAAGGGCCGGGAGATAGTAGATGGCCACAGCGGCGGCCACTCCCCAGAGCACGGGCAGGGGACCGAGGGTGGAGGCAAGGGCCGTCAGGGGATCGCCCTCGGCGGAGCTCGCCCGAGCCTCCAGTTCGGCCCGATGGACCGGGTCCATCCCAACTATGGTGCCGTCGGCCAGGGCGGCGTCCAGCTCCGCCTGGGCGGAGGTGGCATCGGCCGCGATCTGGGTGCAGAACACCCCAAGGGCCACCAGGGCCCCCCCGACGACGAGTGCGATCACCATCCGCCTCGTCCTCCCATCTCCGTCCTCGCGGACGGGTACGGCCCGCCTGATCAACGGTCTGCGGGCCAGGATGCGGCGGGCGGTGAGAACGAAGAGGATGGGGAAGGTGACGTCCATCAGCAGGGTGGCGGCCCAGAGGGAACCGCCCACTCCGGTGGCTGACATCAGGGGCAGCATGGAGCCGACCATCAGGGGAAGGACGACCCCCAGGGAAAAGAGGACGAAGACGGGTCGTTGGAGGCCGTCGGCGAACTCCTTCACGCGCCGCCTGGAACCCTCGAACACAGTGCTGGTGGCACGGTCCAGGGCCCGCTCCACCCCATCGATGGTACCACCGAGCTCCGCGGTGCGGAGCGAACGGAGGGCCTGCTGGAACTCCTCGTTCCCGGGGTCATAGGTCCGGGCCAGGTCCATGAAGGCATCCTCCAGGGATTCGAACTTGCGAAGCTCCACATCGACGATGACCCGACGGAGCCTGGCCGCCAACGGGTCACCCACGTTGCGGGCCGCGAACAGGACGGCCTGGTGCATCGACGGGGTGAGCCTCATGGACATGGCCATGTAGCTGACAGCGTCGACCATCTGCCCCATCATAATGGCGTCCCTCGGTTCATCGGTCATCCTTGGTCACCCCCTCCCACCAGGCCTCCCAGTCCTCCGAGAGACGGCGGAAATCGGTGTCGCCCTCCCGGTTCATGTCCTCGACCAGGCTCCAGGAGGCGTTGTTGGACTCGGCGACCCACTCGGGCTCGAGCAGCTCCGGTCGGTCCTGTTCCTTGGCGGTGCGGACCATCGTCTCCCGGATGAGGGCCCGGGAACGGATGTTCGCCATCACCTCCTCCATCGTGAGGTCCCAAGAGTCCGCGATGGCCTGGATCCTGTCGGAGAGCTTGAGGCCTAGGTCCTTGAGGGAGTCCTTGCGGCCGTCGTACGACATAAGGTCCCTGAAGCGACCATTCTTCCTGGACGACTTGTCCAACTCGGAGATCTCGACGATACGCCTGAGTTGGCGCTGGGCACCTCCTGGTCGCCTCAGGCCGGCCACCACCACAACGTCGGTGGCACGGAAGGCCTCCGTCGGGATGCCAAGGTCATGGACCACCCGGTCATGGACCGCCCTTGCCGAGGTGCCGTGTATGGTGCCGAGGACCGCGGAGCCAGCATTGCCCGCCCGCATGGCCTCGTAAAGGGTTCGGGCCTCCCTTCCCCGGACCTCGCCGAGGATGAGGGCGGAGTCGCCCAGTCGTAGGGCCAGGCGGAGGGCGTCATCGGCGCTCATCTCGCCCTCGGTGCCCAGGGTGCTCTGGACCCGCATGGCCTGGACCTTGTAGCCCAGGGTCTGCATCTCCTCGACGGGAAGCTCGAGGGTATCCTCGATGGTGAGTATGCGCTGGCCGCGGGGGAACTCCTGGAGCAGGGCCCCGAGGAGGGAGGTCTTGCCCGCTCCCCGGCCGCCGGCGACGAGAATGGTGGACTGTCCGTCCACGAGGAACGAGAGGAGGCCGGCCGCCAGAGGGGACAGGCTGTCGGCCGCGATCAGCTCGGGGAGGGTCCAGGGGATGGTAGCATGCCGCCTGAACGCGATCGCGGTCCCGGAGGGGGATAGCGGCCGGCCGATAACGGTGACCCGGGAGTTGAGGTCCTCGAGGTCGTGCTCCAGGTATGGCCTGGCCTCGGAGAACGGTCGACCGGAGGCGTGTCGGAGACGGGCCACCAGTCCCTCGACCTCGGGCTGCGAGAGTCGGCTGTGGGTGATGCATCTGGAAGGGAGGTCGGTACCATCCGGGGAGCCTATGATGATATGGACGGGATTGGTGTCGGCGGGAGCGTCGATGAAGACATCCTGCACCCGGGGGTCGGTGAGCAGGTGCTCGATGACACCCAGGCCGGCGGTGTACCTCCCGAGGGTCGCCGCCAGCAGGCGGACCTGGGTCCGTTGTGCCGTGCGGTCAGGGCCCAGGTCCACACCCCGGTCGCGGGCCGCCTGGGCTATCAGGTCCTCTCCACGGTGCTCGACCCAGGCCCTCACCTGGGCGGGGGTCTCGACCTGGACATCCTCGGGGGCCTCCTCGAGCAGTCTCCTGCGAGCGTGCTCGACCAGGGCGATCTCCTCGGTGGAGTACCTGTACTCTGGTGGTTCCAGGAGGTAGTAGCCCTCGGTATCGTTGACGAGGGTGTGGATGTGGACGGATGCCGTGTCGATCTCGTAGGACGCGGCCACCTTGGCACCATGGGGGGGGTGGGGGGCGACGAAGGTCTCGGAGAAGCTGGGGCGGACCCTGCGGTTCCGGGCCATGACCGACCGCAGGGCGCCGTTCACGCGGGAACGCACATCGTCCCCACCCTTGCCCAGCTGGGAGGCCAGTGCCTCCATCTTGGTCAGCAATCGTGGTCTCTTGTATACGGTCCGCCGCGTCTCTCCGAACTCCCGACTGACGCTGGGTGCCAGGGAGCGCTTCGGCTTCCTTACGACAGTGAGCACCGGTCCGTCCTCGCCTCCGATCATCTTGATACCTCCGTGTCCGCCTCAATATCTCGAAATGTTCACACGACGACCGCGTAGCCCTCCTTGACGATCTCCCGCAGAAGGGTCTCGAAGCGGGAGTAGGTGTAGTCGAAGTCCTCCCGGGTGGCCAGGAGACACTCGCCACAGGTGTAGTCAGGGGCCTCCTCCTCGTAGAGGCGCACCGTCATGTCGTGGAAGAGGGAATAGAACAGGCCCACGTCCCGCAGGAACTGCTCGTTGAGCTTGGTGAAGACCTTCCGGGGGTAGAACTGGCAGTCCGAGCAGCGCTTCGGGGTCTTGCCGGAGGGGGTTGCGGGGGTGCGCAGGGAGAGCTGCCGCATCTCGTAGGAGAGCGCAGTGATCCCCTTGAGGATCGATAGGGCCTTGCCGAAGTACTGGGTCTCGACGTGATTGGAAAGGGTGATCCGGTCCACGTTGACCTCGTTGGCGAAGGCCCTGAGCAGGGACGAGAAGCAGTTGCGGTCACGAAGTTCCCGCTGGCCGCACTCCCTGCACAACACCCGCATGGTTAATGAGTTCCCATCCGATCTGAGCTCGTAATTGCAAGGGGGGATGTCCGTCGGACCGACCTTCCCGTTCCCGTCGTCGCCTTTTCGCGTCATCGAGGATTTAGACCGCGGGCTCCGTATATA
>JAUVRF010000572.1 GCA_030597775.1 Methanobacteriota archaeon
CGGGTCATGTACGTCAGGTCGGAGATCTTGGTGAGCGCCTGCAGGAAGGAGAAGAGCGAGTCTCCCATCTGGTCCGATCCCCGCTGGAAGCTGGCATGTTATTGTCATGTGGGGGGGTGGAGGAAGTCCGTGTTTGTTTCACGGACCTGCAACATCATGACCAATCGAGGAGTGTGGGAGCCCGGTCGACGGCAACGACGGTCTCCAACGGTGGTTCGTCATCATCGGAGGCCTCGGTCCCCTCCGATGGTGCTTCTACCGGTCGTTCGACGGTACCCGCCTCGGGCTTCGGGGCAGTTGCCCAGTGTGCCTCGGTCACTCGACTGAACCTCTCGTCGCGGATGCTCTCGTCCAGGTCCAGGTAGCCCTGGGTGGTCATCATGCTCGATTGGCCCGCCAGCTCCATGAGCGTCTGCAGGTCCTGCAGCGTCTTCCCGTGTCGCAGGAAACGGGTGCAGAAGGTGTGACGGAAGCAGTGGGCGGTGTACTCCTTGCCCGTGTATCTCTTCGAGACCCTCTTCGAGATGAAGTTGGCATTGCATTGTGGCATCGGCTCGAGGGGGCGGGAACCACAGAAGACGGGGTCGTCGTCTCCGAAGGAACGGTGGGTGTCGTTCCCCCAGGCCTCGATGCCGGGGATATGGTCGACAGGGCTCATGGGTCTCATCTGTCCAAGGTCGCGGAGCCGGCCCATCACATCGGCGGACCGGGAATCCATGAGGGCCGTTCGTTCCTTCCCGCCCTTGCCCTTCAGGACGTGGACCGTTCCCCTTTCGAGGTCCAGGTCGCACCAGCGCAGGTCGAGGGCCTCACCCATGCGCAACCCCGTGGTGAGGAGGAAGAGCACGAAGGCGTGGTTCCGGACCTCGATGGGGTCATCCGAGGTGGAGGCCACCTGGTGGCAGCCCATCATGAGGGCAACGTCCTCCTCGGAGGTGAGGGTCCTCTCACGGCGCATGCGTCTCATGTCCCGCAGGTCCCGGCGGCTTTTGAGGCCGGGGTGCCCGAGGAGGTCGGTCCTCCGGGCCCACTTGAGGTACGAGCGCAAACCTGCAAGTCTCAAGTTGACCGTGGTGGCCATGAGGACCTTGTCGGTCGATCTCGAGACGTGATGGTCCAACCGTTCTCGTAGGGCGGTGATGTGGTCGTCGGTCAGCTCCTCGGGGGGCACGGGGGCGACCGCGAGCAGGTGCCCGAGGGCCAGTGCGTAGCTGTCTTCTGTTCTATTGGACCGGTCGGGATCGGCGCGGATGGTGTCGAGGAACCTTCTATGGGAGGCTATCGCTTCGGCCCGGCCGGGCCCGCCGGTGGACGTGTTGAGTTCCTTCATGGGGTCCACCAAATGCTTTTGGTGAACCCTAGTTGGTCGGCCGATGGTTATAAACCACCGGGAGGGGGTTGAGCGAAGGTGCGGCTGTGGCCGACGGCACGCAACCATGTGGAGTGAAGAGTGAAGTACCATTTTACCCGTACTCTACAATTGAATAATGACATGATAATTAGCTTAAATTGAAATGACTGGCTAGCTTGTCCCGTACCCCACAATGAGGCTTCCACGGTACGTGCGGCACAATTCCTCTTGGCGAGTACCATCACTTCGGCGGCGGTCCCTGCGTCTTCTCCTCAAAACCGGTCTCGATGTGCTCCATCATGAAGTCGTCGTCGATCGCGCTCACGTGCCCGGTCTCCTCCTTGTGGGCCGACAGATGCTCGTAGTGCACCGTGCTCTTCCTCACCTGGAAGACCAGCATGATCAGGATGAGCACGACCACCAGTATGAGGATGCCCACCAGCAC
>JAUVRF010000574.1 GCA_030597775.1 Methanobacteriota archaeon
GCCCAGCCAACGGCCGAACATGCCCATGTCGTGGGACATCTGGCCTCCCAGTGAGAGCCCCTTGCCCGAGGTGGTCGTCCGGTGCGCCCGTATCTCCTCCAGCAGCTCCTCCACGCTGGTCGGCTCGTTCTCGAACACGGTGCGGCACCTGCCGCTGTGCTCCGGGCGGTGGGCGTCGGAACCCCCGGTCCTGCCCAGGTTCTTGCCGTCTGCGAGCAGGTCCGCAAGGTGGTTCTGCCTGCGGGATGAACCTCCGTTGGCCACCTCCACCGCCTCGAACTGGGATGCGCGGACCTGGTGGATGGAGAGGCCGGTGTAGAAGCGGCCCGGGTGTGCGGCCACGGCCAGGCCACCGAAGTCGTTGATCCTGCGTATGGTCTCGTCGGGGGAAAGGCCCTTGGGAATGGGTTCTGTGACGCCGAGGGCGAGTATGTGCCCGTTGAAGCTGCTCACCTCGGAGGCGGGCACCACCAGCAGGTCGTGGCCCTTGGCCACCCTCGCCACCTCCCTCGCGCCCGCTGGTCTGTTGTGGTCGGTGACCGCCACGGCGAAGAGGCCCAACCGTACGGCGGTGAGCACCAGTTCCTTGGGCTCGGTATGCCCGTCGCTGGACGCCGTGGTGTGCAGGTGCAGGTCGGCCTCGAAGGGCATCTCACCTCACCTCCTAGTGGACCCCGCTCCCGGGTGATACAGAGCGGTCCAGGGTGATGACCGTGCCGGGGGTGTGCAGCACCCGGACGCCCTCGCCATCCGGGGTCGCCACCATCAGGTCGGCCTTCTCCAGGCCGTGGGGTGCGACCACCTTCTCGGCCAGCTCCACATGGATGTCCAGCTCTTGGAACCGCTTGAACTCCACCTTACCCTTGACAGCAGCGTCCACCGGGGACCATAGCCGGTCCCCGGGCGCGGCTTCGCCCGCGGGCTGTAGGAGGGACACCACTTCGTCCCCGTCCTCGGCGGCAAGGAGCATTCCCTCGCTGAGGATCCCCCGCAGCTTGGCGGGGACCAGGTTGGTCACGACCACGATGAGACGACCATCCAGCTCCTCCAGCTCGTAGTGTCCGCGCAGCCCGGCCACCAGGGTGCGCTCGCCCATGGGCCCCAGGTCCACGCTCATCACCCACAGCTTGTCCGCGTCGGGATGTGCCTTCACCGATGTGATCCTGCCGATCACCATGTCAAGGATGTCCACCGGGCAATCGGGGTCGGCGGCTGCGGCCTCGGCCTCTGCCTTGGCCGCCGCCCGCTCCGCTGGCGTCATCAGGCCCAGCCTCTTGCCCACGTCCTCCACGTCCAGCTTCTTGATGAGGGGGTGGGGCCTCGGGATCGGGCGGCCCGCCTCGGCGGGGAAGGTCACGTCCCGCCAGCTCTGGTGCTCCACCTCGCCCGGGAGGCCCAGCATCTCCCACAGTTCCTGGGCCTTCAACGGCAGGTACGGGGTCATGAGGATGGCGAGGCCCTGGATGACCTGGACGCAGGTGTTGAGCACCGTGCCGCACCTCTGGAGGTCGTTGCGGACCAGTTCCCAGGGTTTCTGGCGATCGAAGTACACGTTGCCGGCCCTTGCCAGGTCCAGAAGCGCCCTCAGGGAGGCCTTGAACTCGAACCTCATGAGGTGGTCCTCGGCCTGGTCCCGGGCCCGGTCCAGGGCCGCGATGAACTCCCCGTCCACGTCCATCGGCTCCTCGGGGGCCGGGACCTGTCCACCGAAGTTCTTGTGGGTGAAGGTGAGGACACGGTTGATGAAGTTGCCAAGGGTGCCCACCAGCTCGTCGTTGTTCCGGGCCACGAA
>JAUVRF010000570.1 GCA_030597775.1 Methanobacteriota archaeon
ACGTGTGGGTGTCGAACCTGCCAGTGTCGTTGAACGTACCCGTGAAGGTCACGGACTCTCCCTCGTCGAACGGGTCCATCCGCGCTATGCTGGCCTCCGGGGCCGAGTTCAAGATGGTGATCTCATTGGTAACTATGACCGATGCGCCATCGTCATCGGTGACCCGGAGCGCCACGGTGTAATTCCCATCCTGGTAGTACTGCCAGCTGACGGTCTGACGGGTCCCGTCCGTATTGAAGACGAGCCCGTCGTAGTCGAAGTCCCAAGCGAAGATGTGGGTGTCAAGCTCGCCGGGGTCATCCACCGTTGAGTTGAAATCGACGACACCGCCCTCGAAGACCGGTGCGGACGATTCGAAGTCCGCGGTGGGTGCGACATTGCTTATGATAACGACCATGGTGATGTTCGTGACGCCGCCGTCATCGTCCCGAAGGCGCATGAAGACGGTGAAGGACCCATCGTCCAGGTAGGTGTGGCTCACCGAGGTCCCGTAGGCCATCTCGTTGAAGGTGCTCCCGTCGTACTCGAAGTCCCAGGACACGTTTATGATGTCGAGGGGACTGGGGTCGTCCACGCTGGCCGTGAAGGGTACCAGGTCGCCCTCGTTGGCGATCCCGGGCGTGAAGATGTTCCCAGTGGGCGGCAGGTTGTTCACGACCACGGAGGAGGTGTTGATCGCGGAGGCCAACCCCTCGTCGTCGGTCACCCTCAAAGCAGCGGTGTAGACGCCATTGTCCAGGTAGGTGTTGGTGAGGTTCCGCGAGGTGGAGTCGGCGCTGAAGTTTACCCCGTCATAATCGAAGTCCCACTCCCACGTGAAGGTGTCGACATTCCCCTGGTCGGTGGCGTTGCCCCAGAAGCTGACGGGCGAGCCCTCGTCCCCGGGGGAGCTGGTGCTGATGTGTGCCTCCGGGGCCTGGTTGACAACGTCCAGGGAGGAGGTCACAACGGGGGAGACGGTGTTGGTACGGGTCTCGAGGATCCGCAGTCCGACGGTGAAGGTGCCATCGTCGGGATAGGTATGGGTGACGGCCTTGCCGGTGTCCTCCCTGTCGAAGGTCGTTCCTTGGTAATCGAAGTCCCACTCGAAACTGTATCTCTCGGTGGCCCGGCTGTCGAGCACCTTTGCGGAGAAGGAAAGTTCCGCCCCCTCCTCGAGGTTACCCGTGTAGGAGAAGGTCCCGTGGGGCCGCAGGTCGATCCAGGCGAGGATCTCGTCCACCAGGTCCCGCTGGTCAGCGACCAGCTTGATGTGGCCGAACTCGAAGGCGGTGAAGACGGTCTTGTTCGTGCCCGAGTCCCTGGCGATGCCGCTGGTGATGTTCGTCCACGGGCCGCCCCAGTTGTCGGTGTCGCTGCCGGTGAGTATCTGGAAGGAGCCATCCGCGGGGGTGAGGTTCCCGGCGTAGTCCACGTTCCCGAAGGTACCCGTGTCCACGTCGTACGAGTCGCCGGCCAAGAAGGTTCCCGCCGTGCCGCCAATGGGGTCGGGGGTTCCCGCGTACCGGGTGTACCCGCTCATCCCGAAGGTGGCCCTCATCGTATCCGTCGCGGCCATGTTCGTCTGGTTGACGCTACCGTACACATCGTAGAGGATGAGCGATCCGCTGAGCCACAGGTTACCTCCGTCGTTGACGTATCGGTTGATGGCCTTGAGATCGTCGTCGGTGAGGGTCTCGCCGTAGGGCGCGTAGTCGAACCCGGTGTTCCAGATGACCACCCTGTACTGGGACAGGTTGGCGTAATCGGGCCCGTCGTACCAGGTCCTCACGCTCACCACGTCGAAGGCCACATTGAGCCCG
>JAUVRF010000381.1 GCA_030597775.1 Methanobacteriota archaeon
AACGTGGTGGTGCAGGCATCCTCCGAGGAAAGGGGAAAGCCCCTCAGGGAGACGGCGCTGTGGAACAGGGAGGACGTGTCCATCCTCGCCATCCGAAGGGACGACGAGCTGTTCATAGACCCGGACGGGGATGAGGTCCTCAGGGAGAAGGACGTACTCATAATCCTCGAGGGCTGCAAAGTCAGGCCCCGCGGCGAGGTAGACGAGGCACCGGATCCTACCCCTTGAACCAAGGCCGGCAACTGCGTGTACTTGCAGTGGCCCAGGAGGACGCCCTCCCTTCGCAATGGTCCACGAAGGGGCCGTAAGAATCGTAGGGGACATTTTATAATCCGGTGAGGTGTCTTTCCAGCGGAGGAAGGAAGGAAGGAAGGAAGGACCGATGTTCTGGCCCAAGTACAACATCACCGACAGGATGAACAGCGCCCGCCTGGAGATAGAGCGGGCCAGGGGCTTCCTGGAGGCCGCGGACCTCAGGGAGGAGTGGCTGGACGAGATGCGCATCGAGGCGCTGGTCAGGGAGGCTCACTTCTCCACTCACATCGAGGGTACCACCCTGACACTGGACCAGGCCGATGGGATCCTACGGGGCGAGTGCATCCCCAACGTGGCCAGGGATGACCGCCAGGAACTGCTCAACTACAGGGAGGCCATGGATTACGTGTCCCGGCAGATTGGCTCCCGGGTCGAGATGACCGAGGACATCATCAAGGAGATCCATGCCATCCTGGTCAAGGACGTACGCGGTGGGTCCCTGGAGCCGGGCAACTACCGGGAGGTCCCGAATTACATCGTGGACGCCATCACGGGCAAGGCGATCTACACTCCACCCCCCGCCTCCGAGGTCCCGGGCCAGATGGGAGAGTTCGTCGAGTGGCTCAACAAGAGGACGGGCGTCTCGGCGGTGCTCACCGCTGGTATAGCCCAGTTCCAGTTCGTCCAGATACATCCGTTCCTCGACGGGAACGGCAGGACGGCCAGGGTGCTCTGCACCCTCATCCTCTACAAGAACGGTTACGACTTCCAGCGGCTGTTCTCCCTTTCGGAGTACTACGACGAGGAACGTCAGGATTACTACAACGCCATCCAGGGCGTCCGGGAGGCGGGCCTGGACCTCACGGGATGGCTCGAGTACTTCACGGAGGGCCTCCAGAGCCAGCTGATGGGCCTCAAGGTGATGGGGGAGCTGGCCATCAAGGAGGACGCGGTCATGGGCCGCGCCAGGAAGTTCATGCTCAACGACCGCCAGCTGATGATCCTCCGGCTCATAGTGGACGATGGGCAGGCGTCGGTGGAGGAGGCCTGCGAGAGGTTCGACCTGGTGCGTAGGACCGTCCAGCGCGACTTCGCCAGGATGGTCGAGCTCGGACTGGTGGAGGAAGTGGCCCATAGCAAGACAGACCCCACCAAGCACTACAGGCTCGCATAGTCCTGCTGTGACAACCTACTGTGACAACCTACTGTGACATCTGCTGTGACAATACTGTGACATCTACTGTGACATCTGCTGTGACATCTGCTGTGACAATGCAATGGATGGCATAGCTTTGATGGATGCCGACCTCAATCGTCCTTGAACCAGGCTGGCAGCTGCCGGTACTTGTAGTGGTCGACGAGGAAGTCCCGGTACATCATCATGTAGAACTCGTTGTACTTCCGGGCGTGCATGACGCCTTCCCTCGTGATGAAGATGCGGTAGGACCGGCCCTCGGACTCCATGCGGATCATCCCCGACTCCTCCATGTGCTTGAGGACCTTGTTGGTCATGTGGTGGTTGGACTTGATCTCGTTGCCGATCTCGAACTTGGTGAGCCCTCTGCCCCGCTCCTCGAGGATGGGGTCCAGCTTCTCCTCCAGCTCGGGCTGGTACAGGTCGATGTCCAGGTCCTGGACCAACCTGTTGAGGGCGATGCATACGTAGAGCTCCCAGCTCTTGTACCTGCGACCCCCCGCTGGCATGGACTCCCCCCTCTCGGACTATGGAACGGTGAAGGGTAGCACGCTGTAGTGCCCCTCCACCTCCGCGACGATCTGCAGGCTCCGGGCCCGCTCTCCCAGATCGTCCATGATCGGATGCTCCATCAGGAAGTCGTACACTATCTCCTCCACGTCCAGATCGTCTATCTCCACACCAACCAACGCTACAATTCTGAGGGGCAACGCCCCGTCCTTCCTCGCGACATCCTCCGCTGCCGCCCTGAGGTCCCTGAGCTCCTCGATGCCAGGGATGCTCCCGTAACTGCGGACCAGCACCCTGTCCCCGGCGCCTCCCAGCACCAGATCGAAGGAGTGATCGTTACCGCTGATCCCCTTGAGGGTCCCGGGACCTCCCTCAAGGTTCTCCGCCATGCCCGTGGCCAGCAAGCAGACGGCCAACCTGTCCAGGGGGGTCTCTCCCGGTGGGACCGGGACCGGGCCCTGGGCCTCGAACACCTGGAGTGCCCTGATGCGCGCCACGTAGTACTGGACGAACCGGTTGGTCTCCATGAGAAGCAGGACCGAGCTGACCAGGAACGCCACGGCCATCAGATGAAGGACCGCCAGTTCCGTCCACAGGTCCTCCGGGACGAACGAGCCACCCAGGACCACGAACCCGGCCAAGCCCAGCATGAGCATGGCCAGCAGGAATGTGAATGCGGTGCAGTACGTGAGGAGGCTGTCCACCTGCGGGATCTCGCCCTCCGCCTCCCTTGCAAGGCCCAGGAGCGAAACGGCGGGGTTCTCGACCCTGCTCTCGTCCTCAGCCCTGCTGAGGTCCTGCCGGCTCGCGGGATGATGGGCGGGTCCCCCCACCCTGCCGGCCTCCAGGATGCCGTACCTGGCCCTCATCAGGGCGAAGTACTTGCGCAT
>JAUVRF010000083.1 GCA_030597775.1 Methanobacteriota archaeon
CCGCCGCCCGCGCCGAGTGGGGCTGGGACCCGGAGTACGACCTGGAGAAGATGACGGTGGACATGCTGGAGAACCTGGAGCGCAAGTTCGCCTAGGCCCCAGCCCCCGTTCCCAGAGGACGACCCGACCCTCAACTGGCCCTAGAGGAACACCTCTTCGCTCAGGGGGTTCTTTCCCTTGGACCTTATGGTGGCGTCGAACTCCTCCATGGTGGAGGCGAACTCGGGGCCCTCGGAGGCGGATATCCACCGGAGCATCACCCGCTCCCTGTCGAACCCGATCTCCTCCAGCACCTTCTCCAGCAGCGCCTGGCGCCTCCTGGTGAAGTAATTGCCCCTGGCGTAGTGGCAGTCCCCCGGGTGGCACCCGGTGACGATGACGCCGTCGGCGCCCCGCTCCAGGGCGGTGAAGACGTACACTGGATTGACCCTGCTCGAGCACATGACCCGGATGGTCCGGAAATTGGCAGGCATCTGGAGCCGGCTCACGCCGGCCAGGTCGGCGCCCGCGTAGGAGCACCAGTTGCAGCAGAACGACAGTATCTTAGGTTCGTACCCGGCTTCCTTCTTCTTCTTGTCGGCCATCTGGTCACCTCCCTACCTCTCCACCTCATGCAGTTCATCCTCGACGAAGGTCTTTATCGGGATCTCCTCCTTCGGGTCACGACCCGGGACGTACTCGAAGACCTCCTGGGCCGCCTCCCCCACCTTCTTGAAGATCCTGGCAACGGGGATGTCCACGGGACACACGTCCTCGCACATGCCACACGCGACGCAGGATATGCTCATGTGGAGCAACCTCCCCACGTGGAAGAAGACCGTCCCGGGAGGAGCCCGTGTCGCCCCCTTCCTCTTGAGGTCGTTGCGCCACCACGCGGGCCCGGCCGCGGCCGCCCTCGCCTCGAAGTAGCACATCTGGCAGTAGCAGATGGGGCAGACCTTGGAGCATGCGTGGCACGAGATGCACTTGCCGAAGGTCCTGGAGAACTCGGCCATGTCCTCGCCCGTGAAGTCCAGTTCCGCCCGCAGGTCCGCCCGGCCCTTGGCCCTGGCCGACCTCAGGGCCTCAAGGCCCTTCGGGTCCTTGCCGTCCTCCTTCGCCTTGCCCAGGCCCAGGTCCTTCACCATGTCCTCGGCCCGCTGGGTGTCCAGGCGAACGGTGAGGACCTTGTCCAGGTCGGACCTCCCCACCAATCGCAGCGTCATGTCGACGCCGATGGGTTCGAACAGCTCGCAGCCTGTGCACACGGGTCTGAGCCCATCGGCGCCCTTTCCCTCGGAGGTCGATCTCCAGTAGGCATCGATGTCATCGTCCATCGGGTCTCCCGAGACCCTCTGCACGGGGAACACCCCGGGGCACTCGGGGCTGATCAGGACCAGGTTGTCCCCAAAGGCCTGGTTCCTCTTCATCAGTTCCACGAAGGCCCGGGCCTCGCAGGGCCGCACCACGGCGGCCACGGGTTCCTTGAAGGGCTCCTCCTGGGTCAGGTGCGACAGCACCTGTCCGCCCTGGGAGGGCATCACGGGGAGCAGTGGCACGGCCTCCGCCAGCGCCGCCGGGTCGGTCACGAGGCAGTGGGCCACGCCCCCGCCGTCCTCCAGACGCCTCAGGGTCAGCACCGCCCTGACGGTCCCCTTCTCCAGCATGCTCCTGAGGAGGGTCCTGACGCCCTCGTCCAGGGGCTTATCGATGGTGATGGTGGCAGTCATGGTCAGTCCTCCACCTCGGAGAATTCCTCGAACTCGAACGTGACCAGCGGTCGTTTTTCCTCGGAGCTGCGCCCCGGCATGTACTCGAACCTCTCCTGGGCGTCGTGGGCCACCAGCGAGAACAGCTGGGCCACGGGGACGCCCGTGGGGCACGCGTCCTCGCACGCGCCGCAGGACACGCAGGAGAGCACCATGTGGCTCATCCTGCCCATGTGGAACAGCAGCATGTCGCTGGGCATGCGCAGGCTCCCCGACCGGTCCGCCCTGTCCAGGTAGTCGGAGGATGTGTTCCGGAGCTCGGGGGAATCGAACTTGCACTGCTTGCAGTAGCAGATGGGGCAGACCCTCATACAGTTGTGGCAGTTGATGCAGGCTCCCAGCAGGTCCAGTAGACCGCTGAGACCGCTGGCCCGCTTCCGCAGGTCCTCGTGGTTCGCCTTCCGCGTCCCCCGCTTCCGGGCCATCGCCTTGTCGGAGGCCTGCTTCCACTCGTCTATGGGGTGGTCGGGGGTGAGGCCCAGCTTGGCGATGGCCTCCAGTCCCTTCTCACCCTGGGGTATGAGCAGGACCTTGCCCGTCTGCACGCCCCGGAGGCCCAGGTGCAGGTCACCCACGGCCGAATTGGACTTCTCGCAGGTCTGGCAGATGGGTCGCATGGCGCTGTCGTCCCATGTGGCCAGGGCCTCGGCGAAGACCCGTTCCCCCTCCTCGGGGTCGCGGGCGAAGTCCTGCAGGGGCACCGTCCCGGGGCTGTCCATCGTGATGATGGTGATGTGCTCCAGGTCCACCTGGAAGAGCTTCCGCAGTTCGATGACGGCCTCCGCCTCGCAGGGTCGCATGACGGCGGCGATGCAGACCCCCTCGTCCCCGCGCCGGGTGAGGCTGGTGACGGCCCTGGCCCCCTGCACAGTCAGGACGGGCGAGATGGGGGCGGCCCGGTCCAGCATCTCCACATCGTCCACCAGGACGTGCATGTAGGAATCGCCTGATGGGACCTTCATGGGGACCAGTATGGCGTCGCAGGCCCCCCGCTCGTGGCCCTTCCTCAGCATCTCCCTGATGGCGGCGTTGGGTCCATCGGGGGCGTCCATGAGGACCCCCAACCCCTTGTATCCCTCCTTCATCGTATCGCCTCCACGATCTCCTGGTAGAGCTGTTTGTATGTGAAGTGGTAGAGGGAGATGGCATTGGACGGGCACGCTGCAACGCAGTTGCCGCAACCCCTGCAGATGGCCGCGTTGATGTGGGACACGTTCTTCATGGGATCGTACACGATGGCCCCGTAGCAGCACACCTCCAGGCAGGTCTGGCAGCCCGTGCAGAGGGTCTCGAGGATGTGGGAGACCCGTATCTCCGGCTCGATGGTCCTCCCTGGTATCAGGGAGCTCAGCACCCTCCCCGCGCAGGCCTCGGCCTGGACGATGGAATCGCTGACCGATCGGGGACCGGAAGCCGAGCCCGCCAGGTAGATGCCATCAATGCCCGCGGCCATCGGTTCCAGCTTCGCGTGGGCCTCCAGGAGGAAGCCCGAGGGGTCCAGCTCCACGTTCAGCATCTCGGCCATGCCCTCCGTGCCCGTGGGCGGCACCATCGCCGGCGAGAGGACGACCATGTCCACCATCAGCTTCTCTGCCTTCCCATCGCCCAGTGAGTGGCTCACCGTGATGCCGCCCTTGGAACCCCCCACCTCGACGGAGGTGGTCCTCACCAGGTTCGCACCGGCCTTGACCGCACCCTCCAAGAAGGCCTGCTGGTCCCTCCCGGGGACGCAAAGGTCCCTGTAGAGGATGTGCACCTTCGCACCCTTGGCAGCTTCGAGCAACAGCCGGGCCTGCTTCGCGGAGTTCATGCAGCAGATCTCGGAGCAGTAGCCCACCTCGTCCCTGCCCACGCACTGCACGAAGGCGACGCTCTTGGGGGCCTTGCCACCCTTGCCGCCGATAGAGCCGTCGGCGAGCATCGCCTCCAGCTCCGCCGAGCTGACCACACCGTCGATGGACCCATGTCCCAGGTCCTCCAGGGGTTTCCCTTCCAGTACCTCGGCGCCCGTGGCGACCACCCCGGCCCCCACGTTCACCTTGGTCTCCAAGGTCCCCCCGTCCTCCAGTTCGCCCGTGACGACCACCTCGAAGTTGCCGAAGAACCCGACCACCACCGAGACCTCCGAATATCTGTGGACGACGATCCAGTCGTTGCCCTCCACCAGGTCCACCATGGCAGTGGCCATCTCGCCGCCGCTGGCCATGGTGGGGTAGATGGGCCCTTGGGCCACCACCCTGCCGCCGAGGGAGGATGACCTCTCGACCAGGTGGACACGCCTCTCGGGAGAGGCCAGGCGGAGCGCCGCAGCCATGCCAGCCACGCCGCCGCCTATCACAAGCACGTCGGCGTTGACGGCAAGGGCGGTCTTGCTCAGGGGGTCGTGGTACCGGACCCGTCGGATGGCCGCCTTGGCCAGCCGTATCGTCTTCTCGGTGGCCTCCTCCTTGTCCTTGGTGACCCAGGCAACCTGCTCCCGGATGTTCGTCAGCTGGAACAGGAACGGGTTTATCCCCGAGTCCTCGCAGACCTCCATGAACGTCAGCTCGTGCTGCTTGGGAGAGCACGCGGCCACCACGAGATGTGTCAGCTTCTCGGTCTTTATGTTGGCCTTGAGGAAATCCTTACCGGGGCCCGAGCACATGAGCCCGAACCTGGCGGCCAACACCACGTCGTCCATGTCCTCGACGGCGTTGAGCACGGCGTCGATGTCGACGTTCTCGCCGATGTTGGGACCGCACTCGCAGATGAAGAAGCCGATGCGGCGCGCCATCTCAGCTCACCCCCCCGTCGGTGCCGGTCAGTATGGCGGCCACGGCCATGTCGGCCTCCATGACCACCTGGGATATTCCCTTGGGGCCGGTGGCGCAGCCCGCCACGTAGATCCCCTCCTTGGCCGTCGATACGGGTCCCCCGCCGTTCCCGCCCTGGGCGAAGAAGCCGGTCCCGTCCAGAGGCACGCCCAGGATGTCCGCCAGCTCCTTGGAGCCCTCGGAAGGGACGAATGCGGGGGCCAGGACGACCATGTCCACCTTCAGCTCCGCCGCCTTGCCTGCTCCGTCCTTGTACGCGATCTTCACGCCCGGGGAGCCCTTCCCCACCTTGACGTCCGTGGCGAACACCAGGTCGGCGCCGTGCTCGACCATCTTGTCGCGGAACCGCTGGTGGGTCTTGCCAGGCACGCACATGTCGGTGTGGAGCACGTGCACCGCAGCATCGGGGAGCTTGTGGTCCACGTAGTGGGCGAACTTGAGGGAGTTCAGACAGCACACCGCCGAGCAGTAGCCCGTCTCCTCCCTTCCCACGCACTGCACCACGGCGACGGACGAGGGCGCGTCCCCGGACCTGAGCTTGAGCTCGCCCTCGGTGGGCCCGTTGGAGGCGTACAACCGCGCGAACGCCACCGACGAGAGGACGTCGGGTACCTTGCCGTACCCGAAGCGCTTCATCGGCTTGAGGTCCATCAATCCGTAACCGGTGGCCACCAGGATGGCTGCCACGTCCAGGTCCAGCACCTCGTCCTTGTCGTCCATGACGATGGCCTCGAACATGCAGGCCTCGATGCAAGCGTTGCACTCCTCGCCCTTGAACCTCAAGCAGTTGTCGGTGTCTATGCTGGGCACGTTGGGCAATGCCCCCGCGGCGGGAACGTAGATCGCCTTGCGCTGGGCCATGCCCTCCTCGAAGTCGTTGTCCAGGCTCACGGGGCAGGCCTCGAAGCACATCCCGCACCCGATGCAGGTCTCAGCGCTGACGTAACTGGCCTTCTTCTTGACCCTGACCTTGAACTTGCCGGCATTCCCGGACACCTTCTCGACCCGCGACAGGGTGAGCAGGTCGATGGAGGCGTTCTGGAGCAGGTCCTGCTGCAGGGGGGCGATCATGCAGGTGGCGCAGTCCATGTTCGGGTAGATGTCCTCGAACCGGATCACCGAACCGCCGAAGCAGGGACTCTCCTCCACCAGGTGTACATGCCTTCCCGCCAGGGCCAGCCGAAGGCTCGCCTCGATACCGGCCATGCCGGCACCGATCACCAGGACATCGTCGTGACCATTGTTCTCATCCATGTCCCTCACCCCTCACAGGCTCCTGTTGGTCCGCATGGGATTGGGACCAAGCTCCCGGATCTCCTCGATGAACTCGTTCACCACCTCGGCGTACCTGGGCCCCTCGGAGGCGGACACCCAGGACAGCCTCACCCTCTCGGGCTCCAGCCCCAGGGACGTCAGGATCTGGTCCGTGAGGGCGAAGCGGCGCCGAGCGAAGTAGTTGCCCTTGTCGTAGTGGCAGTCCCCGGGGTGGCACCCGGTCACCAGGACCCCGTCTGCGCCGCGCATGAGCGCGGTCATTATGAGGACGGGGTCCACCCTGCTCGAGCACATCACCCTGATGGGCGATATCGCGGCGGGAACATCCAGCCTGCTGGTGCCAGCCAGGTCCGCCCCGGCATAGGAGCACCAGTTGCACAGGAAGCCGACCACCCGGGGGCGGAACCCCTGGCTATCGGCCTTCGCGTCCGAAGAAGTCATACGATCGCCAGAAGTCCATGGGGGGGATCAGAACTGTATCTGGGCCTTCGCCTTCCCGTCGCCATCCACGGCACAGAAGAGGAGGGTCTTTCCCATAGTGGTACACCACTTACCGATGTCCTCGGGGAACGATTCACAGTCGGCTACTATCTCAAGCATGTCTCCAGGCTGCATCTGCTTGGCCATGATGGCCACCTTGAGCACGGGCTGGGGACACTTCAGGCCCAGGGCGTCTAGGGTGTGCGTGGTCATTGTTCATCCCTCAGAAAGAGAAAGTGATCGTGGCATCGCTGATGTCGGCGAGGAAACCGGTCCCTCCGACGACCTCGACCCCCTCGCGGAGTTCGGACTCGGGCATGTCCAGTGCTTCGACGAACAGCTCGCAGGCTACGATGCGGCCATCCAACTCCTGGAAGTCGTTGACCATCTCCATCATCTCAGGCATGCCCTTTCCGCTCACCTGCTCCAGAAAGCCCTTCTTCAGCGCCGGCGCTCCGCTGGGCGTGAAGAAGAGGACGACCTCTCCCCCCAGCGCCACAGCGGCAGAACCCAATATGAACGTCGGGAAGAGGTTCTTGTTCTCTATCCCGTTACAAACGATCGCGGTCATCATTTTCTCGCACTCCTTTAGGGGAACCTAATTCCCAAGGGGTGAATGACCTCATGCACATTAATCCTTACGGTTTGTGACAAACCATGAAAAACCCCTGCCCAGGCCCGTACAGCCTACCCTTGGCCTAGGCTGACAGGAACGCGTCCACGGTCATGTAGAAGAAGTCGGGTGCGTACGAGAAGGGCGAGTGGGCACCGCCCTCGATCACCACGAGGCGAGAGTGGGGGATGTACAG
>JAUVRF010000034.1 GCA_030597775.1 Methanobacteriota archaeon
AGACCAACCCTCGGGGGGCCAGTGTCTAGAGAATCGATTGTGGGGCCTGCACGAACCATGTCCGCGGGCAGTAACGGTGGGCTCCCCTGCGCGCGCCGCGTTCCCGCGGTCGGACCGCCGCCCCCGCGGCGGGGAAAGCGGGGTGTCGGGTCGTCGAGGAGCCGATATTCGCGGCTCGGGGTAGCCAGGGTCGAGCACCCCCTCCCATTCTTCTCATTCCGTGATATACACGGGTCGAAAATGTAGCACAAAGGTATTTAAAGAATGTATTGCATACGCACATACACTTGTCCTGCGAAAACAATAATATCCCTCTCTTGGGGGATACAAATTCGAAGCGCGGGACGGGTGCGTGACGAACGTGAGAGGCGTGCCCGGGACCTTGGTCCCCCCGTCGGTCACGGAGGATTGCTCATGAGGGAGGTAAGCAGACAAATTAGCATCCGCATGCCCGCGAGGGTGGATGCTTTGCTGAACGATCTCGTACAAGAGGGCATCTTCCAAAATCGGACCGAGGCCATCGTCGAAGGGATCATCCGGCTCTACGAGGACCTCACGGTCTCGGAGACCGAGATGAACCTTAGACTGAAACTGGCCAAAGGGGACCACAACAACCTCCGACGCTTGAAGCAACTGGATGGCGGCAGCGAAGAGCTGTGGGCTGAACGGCTCATCAACCTCTATGCCCTGCATCATGCCAAAGTTCTGGCTGAGCAGGTCGAGGATTGGGAGGCCATTTTCCAGAAGAAGCGTAGCCTGGAGGAAAGGACCGAGAGCTTGGCGGAGATCAGGAATCGGTGATGGGGATCACACCTGCTCTGTCTTAGGTCAGAAGGGAACGGGATGCACTGAAGGGCCTAGCCCCAGCTCTACCCAGGAGCCCGGCCGCCCTCACCAGTCGCTGGATAACACCGGCCTTCGGGCCGGAACGAGGAGGCAACAAATGGGCTCTACTGGGCAGGGATGGGGAGGCTCCCAAGATGGCAAGACTGGAACTAAGATCCAGTGCGTAGGCATCGGGGGGGCAGGTTCCAACAGCGTACACCGCATTAGTGAACAACAGATAGATGGACTCGAGTGCATAGCCGTCAACACCGACTGCATGCACCTGGCCTTCGTCGATGCGAATGCCAAGCTCCTTATCGGGCGTGGCATAACCCGGGGCTTCGGAGCCCGGGGTTGCGTCGAAACGGGTCGCTCCTGCGCGGAGGAGGCCGTGGACGTGCTTAGCGAGTACATAGGCAAGGGCGTCGACATCGTATTCCTCTCGGTAGGGCTGGGAGGCGGCACCGGGACAGGCGCCGCTCCGGTCGTCGCCAGGATCGCCCGCAAGAACGGAGCGAAGGTCCTTGCGATCGCGACCCTCCCCTTCTCCGTCGAATCGATCCGGCGAGAGCGGGCGAAGGAGGGCCTGCTCCATCTGAACAGGGAGGCCGACACGGTCGTCGTCCTCGACAACGATCATCTGCTGGAAGTGGCGGGAGACCTGCCCATCGACGCCGCCTTCAGCCTCATCGACAATCTTATCGCCTCCGTGGTGCGGAACATCGCCGAGGCCACCATGGACCGCGGTCTCGTACCCATCGACCTGGACAGTGTCACTTCGATGATCTCCTCGGGCGGGTACGGTCCCCTCGCCTTTGGCGAAGGACACCGAAAGGCCCCCGTCAGCGCCGTGAAGGCCGCCCTACGGAGCACCCTTGCCGCCGGTCGGTGGGAGGGAGCCGACGGCGCTATCGTTCACGTGTCCGGAGGATGGGACCTTACCCATGAGGAGGTCCACGCGATCCGCGACTACCTCGTGGCCAACCTTAAGGATGCGCCCAACGTCGTGCTGGGAGCCAACGTCGACCCCTCCCTGGGAAACATCATTCGCGTCACCTCGATCCTGGTGGGCGTGAACAGCACGGTGGACGTACCTCCCGATACGGTCGCGTCGCAGATCGATCACGCTTTCACCACGGGAGAACTCACTTCGCGGGACCCGATGAGCATCACGAGGGATGCCTAGCCCTCCGCCCCCCATCGGTCCCGCATTACCTCTGACTCCTCCTTCCGAGGGGCGCCGGTCTCCGCTGGCGCCCCTACCCCCGTCCCCTCCGACCCCGTCATCCGAGGACCCGGGACGAAGGTATTTTTTTATAAGGACCATCACCATTCAACCTCGGAGCGAGGGCTATGAGGGACATGCTGGTCATCTGCTCCGAGAAGGACCCCGCATCGGTGAACATCCGTGACAGGATGCTGGAACTGGGGGCCTTCCAGGAGTCGACCACGTTCGAGGGACGTCCGGTCCACGAGGGACACGAGGGTCATATCGTGACCATCGGTGAGGAATCCCTGTTCCGGAACAACGTGGACGCCGAGGTGTTCAAAGCCACAGGCATCAAGCACAAGAGCGTCGTCTACCTTTCCCGTCACAGCTCCAAGACGGGCCACCAGTCCCTGACGGTCCATCCCATCGGCAACTTCTCCCATGCCCGATATGGCGGGTTCTTCCGGCAGCTGGTCCACTGCTGCCCCGGTGGCATGACCCGGGCCGTGAGGCTGCTGAACGAGATGGCAAAGGAGGAGGAGCTGCCCCACGCGGTGAGCTTCGAGGTCACGCATCACGGCCCATACCTCAACACCCCGACGTTCTTCATCGAGATCGGTTCCGATGCCGAAGCGTGGGAGGAACGGAGACCGGCGGAGGTGGTGGCCCGAACAGTCCTCGAGGTGGAACCGGAGGGCAATGGCCCCGTCCTCATCGGTGTGGGTGGAGGTCATTACGCGCCCCGTCACACGGATGTGGCCTTGAAGAAGGCGGTCTGCTACTCCCACATGATCCCGAGCCACGCGATACCGGGTCTGGGGCAGCAGATGTTGGAGGGCATGCTCGACTACGTGTGCGAGGCCCGGATGGTGTACTTCCACAGGAAGGCCATGGCGAAGGAAGACCTTCGGCGGATGACGGAGTTCTTCGAATCCCGGGGCATGCAGGTCGTCCGCGAGCGCGACCTTCCGGACCCATGAGGTCGTGGATGCGACCCACGGTTCTGCCGGTCGATCCCAACACATCACGGAAAGGCTTATTGACAAGAAGGGCCTTGGGAGGAATCCCCAGGTGGCCCCCGAGGCCGCTAACGATGAGGAGCGGGTTAAGACGCTCAAGAATTGCAGTCAACATGGCACTTTCCGGGGCGAGATGTGCCCGGTATGCGACGACGAGGGAAAGTTCCTGATGTCGGAGGATGAGCTCAACAGCGTAGGCAGGATACTGGCAGGTGTCCTACGCCACTTCCCAGAGAAGTTCGACCTGGACATGGACCTGAACGGTTGGGTGGATGTGCGCGATGTGGCGGAGGAGATCTGCCACAGGAAGCGCAACCTCCACTGGCTCAGGGTCCATCACATCAAGGCGATCGCGGATACCGACCCGAAGGGCAGGTACCAGATCGAGGGCAACAGGATACGGGCCTCTTACGGCCACAGCGTAGACGTGGAGCTGGACCATCCCACCGATAACGTGCCACAGAGCCTGTTCTACCCTTCCACCCAAGAGGAGCTGGACATGCTGTTGGACAACGGAATTACCCCCAGCGACCGGAGGTACGTGCACCTGTCACTTACCTACGAGGACGCATACAACGCCGGTGTGCACAGGACCGAGGACCCGCAGATCCTCGAGATCGACGCCGCAGCCGCCCTGATGTCGGACGTCTATATCGGCCAGGCCGGTCCCACCGTGTTCGTCACCAGGGGTGTCCCACCGGACTTCATCGAGATCGCCGTGGAACCCGAGGGCTTCGTCCAGCCGGACCCTCCGGAGCGATTGGCGCCCCGGCGTGAGAGGATCAGCGACATGGACGACTGATCGGTCGTTCATCAGGCCCGTGGGCCAAGAAGGAAATGCGTGGGATGGAGCACCATCCAGGGGCAGGTCTCGCAAGCTAGTTCAGGATGAACATCCCGGTGTACTCATAACCCTCCGGGGTCACCTTCACAAGCTCCCCGTTCTCTGACAGGACATACGAATGGTACGGCGTCATGTGCGATACCTGCGATTTCACCGCATTTAGCTTATAAATCGACCCCCCTATTGTTCTCCTTTTGGTGAACAGTGATTCTTGGGTGAGCCAGGGTACCGCTCCAAGGATATCATGTTTAATAAGTAAATAGCAACGTTTAAGTGTGCTCATTTTCTTACCACGGTCGATATAGTGGGGAGGCTGATGGCAGACCTAGAGCCAGCCTGGGAGTATCGGACCGACGACAACGTTTGGGCGGCCTGTCTCTCCAACGACGGGCAGCTATTGGTGATCGGTTCATGGGATAGCTCGGCCTATGCCTTGGACAGGTCCGGGGAGGTGCTCTGGAAGCACAAGACCTCCGACTACGTCAAGGGCATCGGCATCTCCTCAGACGGTCAGCTCACGGTCGTGGGCTCGTACGACCGATACATCTACGCGATCAAGTCCTCGGGCAAGCTTGCATGGCGGTACAAGACCGAGAACTACGTGCGGGCCGTGGGCGTGAGCGCCGACGGCGAGTACGTGGCGGCGGGTTCCTGGAGGGGAACGGTCTATTTCCTCGACAAGCGGGGAAAGCTGTTGTGGAAGCAGCGCATCGGCTCGCCGATCATCGACCTTTCGGTCTCGGGTGACGGTGGCCTCGTGGTTGCCGGTTGCGAGGACGGTACGGTCCATGCCTACGACTCTGCGGGAGATGAGAGGTGGAACTACAAGTGCGGTGGCGTCGTCACGAACGTCACCACCTCCCTGTCGGGAAACAAGACGGCGGTGGCCTCCAAGGACACTCTCTTGGTGTACCTGGGAGCCCAGGGGGAACTCAAGTGGAAGTTCCACCTGGGTGGTAGCTCCAAGGGCCTGTATCTGATTCAGGACGACGAGATCGTCGTGGCCTTCACCGATAACAATTTCCTCCAATACGTGAACTCGGACGGCACCCTCATTTTCATGCGCCGCATCCCGGAGGAGATCTGGGAAGGGGCCGTGGCGAACGACGGCATCTCCGTTGCCGTTGCCACGAAGGACAATCGATCGATCTTCTTCGAGAACACCGAACTTGCTGGAGTCGTGCTGGAAACGACACAGCTCACCCTCGAGAAGGTCATCTCAGACAACATCGACATCTCCAAGGCACAGGAGATGCACCGGAAGGCCGGCGACCTGCTCTCCGATGGGAAGCACGGCGACGCGGTACACCTGGCTCTCGAGGCCCAGACCCTCGCCCGGGAGATGCACTCTACCCACAAGGGCGACAGGGCCAAGTACCTCCTGGAGGAGGTGGACACCCTCATCGCGGAGAACCCGAACCTTGACATGCGCAAGGCTATCCGATACCTCGACAAGGCTCGTCGCGGTCTCAACGAGGACAAGCTCGAGCGTGTGATCTTCTACGGCGAGCAGGCGAAGGCGGCAGCCCAGGACGCCATCGAAAAGGAGACCCCCGCGGTGGAGGACGATCTGTTCAGGGCAAGCCTGGGTGAACCCATGGACACCGATGAGTCTGCCGTGGACCGCATGCTTGGCATGGATGTACCCGAGGAGGAACCCGCTCCGGTCGAGGATGTGGAAGAGGGGGGACCAGACCTCGCGGACGAGCTGGCAGACGAGATCGGCGACACGGTCCCCGAGATGGGCGGCGGAGAGCCGGCGGTCGATGGAGTGGTAGAGGACGAGGGTCTCGAGACCCAGCTCGACGATGTCGGTGAGGACGAGGACATCGACATCGGCGAGGAGGACACCATCGAAGGTCTCGAAGAGCCTCCTGAGGAGACCGTCGACCTGGACACCGAGACCCCCGGCGAGCTCGCGGACGGACCTACCGAGGATGGGGACCGCGAGGTGGAGAGGGACGATGACGAGATAGATGAAGAAGGCCTCCAGGACGTTTGCCCAAACTGCGGCGAGGCAGCGGGGAACATGGAGGATGGCCAATGCAGGAGCTGCGTGAGCGACGAGGTCATGCAGTTCGCCGTTGCCGAAGCGAAGAAGGCGCACAAGGACGGCAACGACATATCAATGCTGGCCTCGGACCTCAAATCGGTCAAGGCAGCCCGACAGGCGAAGGAATATGATGATGTCATTGCCATCTCCGAGAACCTCATAACGAGCCTCGAGGAGATAACGGGAGAGAGCCTCCACGAGGAGATGGACCTTCGGAGATCAGGCAAGCGCAAGAAGAAGAAAAAGAAGAAGAGGCTGCTCGGCTAGCCCTCGTGCGCTGGGGAACTTATGGTACCTACAACAGGAAGGACGAGCTTGAGCTCCTGGTCTAGTACATCCGTAGCTCGTCGGGATCGATCTCGTCAGGTGAGATGATACCCTTGTCGGTGATTATCCCGGTGACCAGGGAGGCCGGAGTGACATCGAAGGACGGGTTGAGGGCCTCGGCCCCCTCGGGTGCCAGGCGGTACTCTCCCACGAACAGCACCTCCTTGGGGTCACGTTCCTCTATGGGTATGTCCGCACCGCTCTTGAGATCGAAGTCGAAGGTGGAGGCCGGTGCGGCCACGTAGAAGGGTATCTCGTGGGTCTTTGCCAAGACGGCCTTCGTGTAGGTGCCGATCTTGTTGGCGAAATCGCCGTTCTCGCAGATCCTGTCCGCGCCAACGATGACCAGGTCCACCTCGCCCCGCGAGATGTAGTATCCGGCCGCGCTGTCGGCGATGATGGCGTGGGGTATCTCCTCGTTCGCCAGCTCCCATGCGGTCAGCCTCGTGCCCTGCAATCGGGGTCGTGTCTCGTCGACGAACCCGAAGAGCTCCTTGCCCGCCTCCGCCGCGGCGCGGATGGGTGCCAGGGCCGTACCGTGGTCGACCGTGGCCAGAGCCCCGGCGTTGCAATGGGTCAGCACGTTGCCACCGTCAGGGATCAGCTCGGCTCCCACCTCACCGATCGCCCGGCACTGCTCCACGATGGTGTCCACGTACTGGTTGGCGGCCATATCCGGGTCCATGCCTGCCTCTATCATCTCCGAAACGTTCCTGACGGCGAAGAAAAGGTCTCCGGCGGTGGGTCGGGTCTGGAGGATCTTGTTGGTTGCCTGGTCAAGAGGCTCAGCGTTGATGATGGAAATAGCCACCCCGTAGGCCGCGGCGGCCCCGATCGATGGAGCGCCGCGCACGACCATGTCCTTGATGGCGAAAGCTATCTCGTCGGAGGTCTCCGCCCTGAATATCTCGAAGGTGTGTGGGAGGGCCCGCTGGTCGATCATCTGGACGGACCCGTCATCTAACCAAACGGCCCTGAAATCCTCAACACCAGAAGGGGTCTTCACCCGCACCCTCGGTTCACCGCCCTTGAAATGGGTCCCAGTGATTATAAGGGTTTCCGCGGTGGCCCCCCAGTATCTGGAGGTCCAAATGCATCATGTGAGGGTCCCCTCCCCTCAAAGGACAGCGGGATCACGGACGGGGTAGAAGGACAATGGACGTGTCGACCACGGAGGCTGCGACCCTTGCAAGGCCATCTCCGCCGTCCTTTCGGGTCCTCCATACATGGTACTCCATCGGTCTGCCACCGGTGGTCCGGACCATCTCCCGAAGGTCGCTCTCTGCCTTGCGATCGCCGTAGGCACAGGTGGCGAATAGCACAACTGGTAGCCCCTTCAGGTCCCCTACGCGTTCCAGCAGGCTGCGCATGTAAGGGCCAGGACTACCTCCCCAAACGGGGGTGCCCAGGACCAACAGGTTGACCCCCTCCAGGTCCATCTCGCACTCCTTGATCGGTTCCTTGGAGTGGGTCAAGCTCCGGGCGCCAACGGTGAGCAGGCCCAGCTCCCTCTCGGCCTCGAGCTCTATGCAGTCCACTAGAACGGTCTCGGCCTCGAGGAGCCTGCATATCTCAAGACCGAGGGCCCTGGTATGACCCGACCTTGAATAGAAAGCGACGATGGCCCGGTTGCTCACGGCTCACATCCAATGCTCACAAAAAGATAAATCTTGTGCTCTCACCCTCGGTCCCGAGAAAGTCCGTTTTTCGGTTGAACGAACAAAATCTATATCTGTCAGGAGCTGGATTCGGGCCGCACCAAGGCCTCAATTCACATGGGGTCGAGGGGGCAACCGCATGGACTACCTAGCAGATCGTATGGGACCCCTGGGAACCGAGAGCGCGTTCGAGGTTCTGGCACAGGCAAAAGGACTGGAGAAGCAGGGCAAGAGGATATTGCACTTCGAGATCGGCGAACCAGATTTCGATACTCCCGCCCCGGTAATAGAGGCGGCCAAGCAGGCTCTTGACGACGGCTGGACCCATTACGTCCCGGCCGCTGGCATAGACATGCTCAAGGAGGCCATCCAGGAGTACATCGAAAGGGACCGAGGCTTCCGGCCCGAAAGCGAGCAGATCGTGGTCACCCCCGGCGCCAAGCCGATCATCTTCAACACGGTCATGGCCCTGGTCAACCCCGGGGACGAGGTCATCCTGCAGGACCCCGGCTTCCCGATCTACGGATCGCTGGTCGACTTCGTGGGTGGCACCATCAAGGCGGTGGAGCTCAAGGAGGAGAACGAGTTCCGCATGACCCCCGACGAGGTCAACGAGCAGATCTCCCCCAAGACCAAGCTTATCATACTGAACTCGCCCCAGAACCCGACCGGCGGCGTGCTCACCAAAGCGGACATCGAGGGCATCGCCGACATCTGCGAGGACAACAACGTCCACCTCCTCACCGACGAGGTGTACAGCCAGATCCTGTACGACATGAAGCACTACAGCCCCGCGGTCCGGGACCAGTGCAACGAGCGCACCATCCTCCTCGAGGGCTTCTCGAAGACCTACGCGATGACCGGATGGCGCATGGGATACGGCGTGATGCCCAAGGAGCTGGCAAAGCGGTTCACCCAGCTCAACATCAACACCATCTCCTGCACCTCCGCCTTCTCCCAGGTGGCCTGCGCCACCGCGCTCAGGATGGACCAGTCAGGTGTGACCGACATGGTTGCCAAGTTCCGGGAGCGCCGGGACGTCATCGTGAACATGCTCAACGACGTTAACGGCTTCACCTGCCTCAAGCCGGAGGGCGCCTTCTACGTCTATCCGAACATCTCGGGCACGGGCATGATCTCGTCCGATGTCAAGGAGGTGCTCATGAACCAGGTCGGCATCGCCGCGCTTCCGGGCACCGCCTTCGGCTACACCGGCACCAAGCACATGCGGTTCTCATACGCCACCGGCGTGGAGACCATCCGCGAAGGCATGGAGATGATCCAGAAGCACTTCAACTGAGGCCCCTCTCTCTCTCTCGAAGAGTGGTCTCAGGCCCCCTCTCCAAGGAGCTGCAGCACCGATGCCGGGTCGCCCTGGGGTGGCACCACCAGGATCGTTCCCACATGCTCGAACGTGGCCGCGGCCGGACCGAGAACCCTCTCCCGACCACTCCCCTTCACCGCCTCGGCCACGGCGAAGGCCTCGTCGAAGCTTCCCCGGGGAGATCTGCGGACAGAGCGGACGTTCCCCATCGCGAGACCGGGAAGGATGGCCACCCCCTCGGCCCCGGGGAATACCTTGAGCATCAACCAGATGATGGGCGTGCACCCCGGCGCGTCACGTTTCCCGATGACCATGGCCACGTGCCTTACCGGGTCGTACTCGACCACCTCGGCGAAGTCCTCCAACTCGGAGAGGACAAGATCGGCTCCCTCGACGGTGGTCACGAAATGGGCCATCTGCCGTAGGGCCAGGGTCCCGCCGGTGAGCTGATCGGAGGAGAGGCTGTCCTTCAGCGCGGCCGCCCATCCCCTGATCTGGGGGACCGCGTTGGACCGGACCAGCTCATTAGAGACCCTGATGGTGGAGACCCAGGCGCCTCCAGGTCCGGTTCGGGTTCCATCCTCCGTCATCATGGCGGGCAGCGGGCTCCGGGGCGAAAAGCCTTTCGGAGACAGGGGCGATACATGCCTGGTGGAGGGCAAACCTTTTTGTCGCCCCGTACGTACCCGACCTCGTGGTCCACAGGGCGATCTCGGTTCATCAGAGGGACGGCGAGCCCGCGCGTCGCAGACTGGTCCGGGAGGGATGGCTGGACATCTCCCTGAGGCCCAAGACCCAAGGTGACCGATTGTACCTACCCGTGCATTCGAACACACCCGAGGACCTGGACATAGAAGTG
>JAUVRF010000142.1 GCA_030597775.1 Methanobacteriota archaeon
CTTCGCCTCGAGGTCGGCGGTGGCGACCATGTTCTGGACCGTCACCTCGGGATCCTTTATGACCTCGAAGCCCGCGTCGGCCAGGTTCGCCACGACGATGTTGATGGCCTTCTTGACGGCGGCATCGCTCTTGGCCCCGGTGCAGACGATCTTTCCGGATCGGAAGATGAGGGTGGCCGTCTTGGGGTCCTTGATCCGGTAGACGATACCAGGGAACTGCTCGGGCTCGTACTCGGCTCCCTCGAGGGCCAGGGCGATCGCGTTGAGGTTGAGCTCTGAGCCAATGGTAGAGGTCGCGACGACGTTCTCGATCCTAATCGTGGGGTTCTCGAGCATGGGACCACGGACCGTCGAAGGGGATTCGGGCATTAATACTTTCCATCTGACCTAGGGTCCCGGCGGCCGAGCAACCCCGGGAGGCCGTGGGCCTCGTGAACGCCCTCCTGGCACGAGGTCCCATCGGGGATGGCCAGGAGTCATTCTCATGGCCGTGTATCAGACCAAAGGTCACAAATACAGATGTTAGCTAACCTTCCCCCCGGGCGAGATCCTCGTCCGTTCGAGGAGAGATGGGCTTTGGCTCCAGAGGGCGGAGCGTTGGGACGAGACGGCGTTGCCAGTGATGGTCCTGCCCGTGTGCTCCTCGTTGGTTATAACGGGGCCAACAACACCGGTTCCGAATCCCGGCTCCTTAGCATCATTGACGATGTCAGGGCGGTGCTGGGCGAGGACACCGTCATAACGATCCCCTCACTGAACCCGGTGAACCTGTACCGGTACATCGAGGAGTCGCCCACCCTTCGAGTGGCTCCCATTCCTTCCATCTACTTCTCGGCCCTCAAGCGGTTGGTCAAGGAGAACGACCTCGTGATGCTCGTCGAGGGCAGCTGCTACATGGACACCTGGACCTCGGCCCTGCTCTGGGCCTTCCTGTGGGCGACCAAGGTGGCGGCCGACGAGGGACGCCCAAGCATGGCCTATGCCGTGGACTCGGGCCGTCTATCCAACGGGAACATCAAGCGGGTCAGGAAGGTCGCCAGCCGCACCGACCTCATAGTCGTTCGGACCCAGGCGGCGGCGGACAGGTTGCGGGAGTTCGGCGTGGAAGCGCCGATAGAGGTCACCGCCGACTCGACCTTCACGTACCAGATGGACCCTGCCGACAAGGACATCCTGCAGCGGACCTGGCCCGAGGCCACGTCGGGGGTGGTAGGCATCTCCTCCATAGATTTCTACGAGTGGCCAGTGGTCATCCGCCCCGTGGGAAGGAAGGCCGACTGCTATCGATGGCCCTACTACTTCTCCAGGTCCAAGGAACGGACCGCGGCCACACGGGATCTGGCCGAGGGGCTGGCCAGGGAGGCCGAGCGGATCGTCACCGAGTACGACAAGGACATCGCCCTCCTCTGCATGGAGGAACTGGACGAGCCCCTGGCCAGGCAGATCCAGGGGCTGATGTCGTGTCCCGAACGGACAAGGATCTACTCCTCCCGCGAGCACAACGCATCGGAGATGATGGGTATCCTCAGTTCGCTTGACGGCCTCATCGCGTCCCGGTACCACGCATGCGTGATCGCCTCCTTCGGAGGGGTGCCCATGGTCACCATCGGTCATGACCTGCGTGTGGAGGACCTCGTCCGGGACATGAACATTTATAATTCCTCCTTCATTCCCCATGACGAGAAGGACCTGTTCACGAAGCTCACGGAAAGGGTTGATAAGATCCTCTCCGATCCCGCCTCCGAAAGGGCCGCTGTGGAGCGTGCCCACGCGGAGCACGTGGAACGGGCCTCACGCAACCGGGAGCTGTTAAGGTCCTTCGTGGAGACGAGAGGATGGAAGACACCGACGTGAAGGGGGTGGTGTTGCTGACGGGAGTCACTGTCTTCCTAGGCGCCCAGGTCTCCTTGAGGCTCATCCAGAACACCCAAATGGATATAATCGCCCTGGTTCGTGCCACCGACCACGAGGCCGCCACCCTTCGCCTTTCCCGAGCTTGGTATGATTGGCCCGAGCTGGAGGAGCAGATAGGCAAGCGGGTCAGGGCCTATTCCGCCGACATCTCGGCCGAGAGGTTCGCCCTCTCCGTGGAGGAGTACGCCGACCTGGTGGGACGGATCACCCATATCATCCACTCCGCCGCCGACATGCGATTGAACGCCCCCATCGACGAGCTGCGAAGGACCAACGTTGGTGGGGTCCGGAACATCCTCCAGCTGGCCCGTGATGTGCACGCCGACCATGGCCTGACCCGTCTCAGCCACGTGTCCACCGCCTACGTGGCCGGCGGCAGGACCGGCGATGTCCCGGAGGACTCCCTCAGTGACGAGTACCTCTTCTCCAGCCGGTACGAGCTGTCGAAGTTCGAGGGCGAGCAGCTGGTGAAGGAGGCCAAGGCCGACCTGCCCATCTCCGTGATGCGTCCGGGCCTCGTCGTGGGCGACTCGAGGACGGGGGCGATCAAGACCTTCAACACGATCTACTACCCCCTCAAGCTGTACCTGACCGGCAAGCTCAGGGTGATCCCCGCCCGGGCCTCCCTCAAGGTAAACCTCATCCCCATCGATTACGTGGCCGACTCCGTCGTCCGCCTCACCCTGGACCCTCGGGCAGAGGGGCTCAACTTCCACCTGACGGCCCCCTGGGAGGCCCTGCCCACCGTGAAGCAGCTCATGGATTACATCCGCAAGTGGGCGAGGGAGGACCACGGCATCGAGCTGCGCAAGCCGATGTTCATCCCCCTGTCCGTGGGAGCCACCAAGGGCAGGTACAAGGCCCAGCAGGCGATAACCCGGGAGAGGACGGGCATGTTCGAGGCCCTCCGGACCCTCGCACCCTACTTCAACGAGCGCCGGAGGTTCCGCCGGGACAACACGGACCGATTGCTGGGTAAGTACACGCTCAAATGGCAAACCATCGTGCCCCCCATCATGTACTATGCCATCCATCTCACCTTCATTCACCGTGCCGACCGGACCGTCCACGAGCAGATACTGTTCCGGATGAAGAGCAAGAGCATACCCGTCCGCTACCACGATGTCTACGAGGGAAAGGTCCACGACCGGGACTCCCGGGAGGTGCGGAAGGAGATGCTGGCCGTCGCGGGCGCCCTGAAGAGCATGGGCGTGGGCCCCGGCGACCGGGTGGCCCTGGTGGGTCTGAACAGCAGCAGGTTCGTGACCCTCGACGTGGGCATAGGCCTCTCCGGGGCCACCGGGGTGCCCCTGTACTACACGAGCCCGCCACCAGAGGTCGACCAGATCCTCCAGGCCAGCGGGGCAAAGGTCCTGCTGGTGGGCATCCCCAAGCTCCTCGAGCGACTGGACGAACTGACCGTGGACATCCCGGTGATCTCCTTCTGTCGTTGCGACCCCGACATGACCCACGGTAAGGAGGTGATGCGGTGGGAGGATTTCCTGGCCCTCGGCAAGGATGTGGAGGTGCCCGAGATCGCCCCGGTGGGCTTCGGGGACCTGGCCACCATCAGGTACACGTCGGGGACCACGGGCAAGCCCAAGGGCGTGACCTTCGACCACGAGAACCTGAGGTGGAACGGCACGGTGGTGGGGTCCTTCCTCGACTGGGACGCCCGGAACAAGCACATCAACTACCTGTCGTTCCTGCCGATGAACCACGTGGTCGAGGGCATATCGGCGGCGTACGGACCCTACTACGGCCCCTGCTCCCTTGACATCTTCTTCCTGGAGGACTTCCGCGACCTGCAGGACACCCTGCCCATGGTGCGCCCCACCATATTCTTCGCGGTGCCACGGTTCTACGAGAAGGTCTGGGAGGGCCTCCAGAAGAACAGTACGGGCCAGAGATACCTGGGTTCCAAGGACGGCCTCAAGAAGAGCCTGCTGCGACGGTTGTTGCGCAAGGGCCTGCTCAAGAAGATCGGCCTGCAGGACTGCGTCCAGATGTTCTCCGGGTCGGCACCCATCGGAGCGGAACTGGTGGGGTCATTCCAGGAGCTGGGCATAGAGGTGAACAATGCCTACGGCCTCACGGAGGCGCCCGTCCTGACCATGAACCACCAGGGCCGCAACAGGGTGGGCACGGTGGGGGAGCCCCTGGCTGAGACGGAGATCGTCATCGCCGACGACGGGGAGATAATGGCAAGGGGCCCACAGGTCACCCCCGGGTACTTCGATCCCGACACCCCCTCCCCCATCAAGGACGGATGGCTGATGACGGGGGACCTGGGTTACCTGACACCCGAGGGCAGCCTCGTCATCCACGGCCGCAAGAAGGAGCTCATAGTGACCTCCTACGGGAAGAACGTCCACCCCGTACCCATAGAGACGCTGCTCCGTGACATACAAGGGGTCGACGAGGTCATGGTCGTCGGCGATGCCCGCCCCTTCTGCGCAGCCATCCTCTGGGTGGACGCGAAAGGCGAGGACCCCGCCCTGGTGGCATCCATCAACGCGGCCATAGCCAGCGTGAACTCCCGGGTGTCGAGCCCCGAGCAGCTCAAGCAGTGGGCAGTGCTCAGGAACGACCTGACGATCGACAAGGGGGACCTGACCGCCAGCCTCAAGCTGAAGCGTCGCGAGGTGACCGAACGGTTCGCCCCACACCTGGCAGCCCTCTACGGTGAGGGCTCTTCCCCCACCGAGGGCGTGCTGTACCTCGGCGGGGGTGGGAAGGGTCCATGAGCCTCCGGCTTGCCACCGCCAAGCTATGGATGAGGACCTCGGTGCTCAAGCGGGAGCTGGGGCGGGTGGCAGAGATGACGATCACCACCCTGGACGAGATGTTGAGGGAGCACGCCCCCGGGGCCCTGGAGGGCATAAGGGCCGGGGACTCGCCAATGGACGGCGACCTCGACCAGCGCCGGCGTGCGATGGCTGACGCCCACCGGAGGCGGGTCACCGCGCTGGTGGAGGCCATGGGCGAAGAGGCGGCCGTCGAGGAGGGCCGGAGGCGGATATCCCCCGTGGGTGTTGCCCTGGGCATCGAGGCCAGGGAGCGCCTTGGAGTGGGTGACGACATCGAGGACCTGGTGGAGGCCGCGAAGGTGCTGTACACCGTCCTCGGGATCGAGGTGGAAGGGGAGGAAGGCGAGGAAGGCAAGGAAGCCGGGGAAGGCGGGGCCGGGACCATGGTCCTGCGCGTCGACCGGTGCGCCCTGTCCGAGGTCTACGACCCGACCACGTGCAGGCTGATGAGCGCCGCCGACGAGGGCCTGGTGCGCGGCCTCAATCCCAATGTGCAGATGACCTTCTACGAGCGGATCACCGAGGGCCGACCCTGCTGCCGGGCCGACCTTGTCATGACCACCGCGACGGAGGAGGCCTGAGGACATGAAGGCCATCGTGGTGGGCTCGGGTGCCGGCGGGGCCACCGCCGCGAGGGAGTTGCAGGGAAGTGGCATCGACGTGACCCTGCTGGAGGCGGGCTCGCCCTTCAAGCCCTTCACCCGGCGGGTAGGATGGGCGGCGGGCGCCAGCCGGATGGGCCTGCTGGGCAGCGAGCGCACCATCACCCGGTTCTTCCCCCCCCTGGGGGCGGTCCGTGCCTCGGACGAGCTGGTCCTGGTGCGAGGGGTGACCACTGGTGGCACCACGACCATCAC
>JAUVRF010000320.1 GCA_030597775.1 Methanobacteriota archaeon
CCCCGGTTCGAACATCGGGATGCCCTCCATGCTACCCGACCTGTCCCACCCTTCGTCGGACAGGGTCTTGAGGTCGAAGAGCCGCCAGGACCTGCCGGGAGTGGTGGGGTCCACCTGGAAGACAGGCCTCTCCATGTCCAGGGAGCCATCGGTCCGTTTGAATGGGGCGTAGAGGTCACCCATCGAGTCGATCTTTGTGTCCGCGCTCAGGAAACCACGGAAGTCGAAGATGCCATCCTCGTCGGTGGCGAAGGCGTCGACAGGGGAGGTTCCCTCGTGGAACTCCAGCAGGTTGGCCAGGCCGTCGCCGTCGTCGTCCGCCAGGGGGTCATCGAGGCCATAGAAGGACTCCCAGTCGTCGGGCATTCCGTCGTGGTCCACGTCGGCCGCGTTGAGGGGTCGCTCGTCATCGCCGTCCGCCACGCGGTCGCCGTCGGTATCCCAATTTCCGGGGTCGTAGCCCCAGTCCAGCTCGTAACCGTCGAGGAGCCCGTCGCCGTCGGCGTCGGGGTCGGCCGCGTTGGGGATCCCGTCCCCGTCCAGATCGAGGGATGGGCTGAATCGGTTGTCGGCACCGGGTCCCTCGTCGATGGCGCGCTGGTCCCAGTACCTGACCTCCTTCCCGTCGGGGATGCCGTCCCCGTCCGTGTCCACGATGCCCGGCGAGAGCCCGAGGTCGCCCTCCCGGGTGTCCTTGAGCCCATCCCCGTCCACGTCCGCCGACTTCTCCTCGGGCTCGTAGTTCGACATGACGAGCCATGAGGCTGCAAGTGGTGACAGGAGTACCAGGGCGATCACGATGACCGCCAGTGCGAACTTGGCGCGTCTTCTCATGGTAACATTACCTATGCTGGACCACGATATATAACGATTGTGACATGACACACCCGGAGGTCGGGTCGCGGGGGTGAACCGCGGCCCGGGACGGGGGTGAATCCCCACCTTTATTAGCATGAAGCGGGATTCCCCCGCCCCCTGAGGGGAGGTGAGCCGATGGAGGATCTGCCCGAGATTGTAGTAACCCCCCCTGGCCCTAAGGGTCAGGAGATAATCGAGATGGACAGCCGGTATATCGCGACTACCACCAAGACGTCACCGGTGGCTGTTTACAGGGCCAAAGGTGCAATGGTGTGGGGAGTGGACGGCAACCGGTACCTGGACTTCACCAGCGGCATCGGGGTCACCAACACCGGTCACTGCCATCCCAAGGTGGTGGAGGCCGTACAGAAGCAGGCCGCCGAGCTCATGCACTTCGCGGGCACCGACTTCTACTACGATATACAGGCCCGGCTGGCCCAGCGGCTCGCCGAGGTGGCGCCCGGCGACGACGCCAAGAAGGTGTTCTTCACCAACTCGGGGGCCGAGTCAGTGGAGGCCGCCATCAAGCTTTCTAGGTGGTCATCGGAACGCAAGCGGTTCATGGCCTTCATCGGGGCCTTCCATGGCAGGACCATGGGCGCCGTGTCCCTCACGGCCTCGAAGGCGGTGCAGAAGGAACGCTTCTTCCCGACGATGCCAGGGGTCACCCACGTTCCCTTCGCGTACTGCTACAGGTGCCCCTACAAGATGGAGTACCCGTCCTGCGACCTGTGGTGCGCCAAGATCATCGAGGAGGTGTACTCCCAGCAGCTGGTCCCGCCCGCCCAGGTGGCTGCCCTGTTCATGGAACCGGTCCAGGGCGAGGGAGGTTACCTGGTGCCCCCATCAGCTTGGGTGAAGGAGATCCGCGCCATCTGCGACCGCCACGGCATCCTCATGGTGGACGACGAGGTCCAGGCGGGCTTCGGTCGCACGGGCAAGTGGTTCGGTATCCAGCACCACGATGTTGAGGCGGACATCTACACCTTTGCCAAGGGCATGGGCTCCGGGGTCCCCATCGGCGCCATGGTGTTCCGCGAGGACCTGGACTGGGGCGTGCAGGGCGCCCACAGCAACACCTACGGAGGCAACCTGGTGGCCTCGGCGGCGGTCCTGGCCACCATCGACGTCATCGAGGAGGAGGACCTGGTGGGCAACTCGGCCCGCATGGGCGAGCACCTGCACAAGCGGTTGCTGGAGCTGCAGGAGAAGCATCCCGAGATCGGGGACGTGCGTGGCCTTGGCCTGATGCAGGCCACCGAGTTCGTCAAGGACCCGACCACCAAGGAGCGGGCCATCAAGCTCCGGGACGACATGACCGTGGAGGCCTACAAGAAGGGCCTCATCCTGCTGCCCTGCGGGAAGAGCTCCATGCGCTACATCCCGCCCCTCATCATAAAGGAGCACCAGGTCGACGCCGCGGTCGAGATAATCGACGAGAGCCTGAAGGCGGCGAAGGCGTAGTCGTACTCACGTGTCGACTTCCGGTCCCCAACCGCATGTCGGGCAGAACACCTGTAGCTCAGTGGGTCCTTTGGCCACCTGGTCACCACAGCGGGGACAAACGATGCCTGCCGGCTCGAAATCCCCCTCGTACATCTTCTCGACAAACCGGGTATGGACCTTTATCTCGATGCCGCGCTGAAACACCTTTCCTCAACATGGCAGCTGGGGGGTCAGAAAGTGATGATGGCGTAGCCCTCGTCCATGTATCTGCCCACAGCGGGGTGTCCTGACATCTCGGCGCACAGGTCCAGTCCCTGTTCCTTGGCCGCGTCCAGGGTCCCCTGCTGGTGGGCGCAGGCCTGGCAGACGCAGTCCAGCAGACCCTCGTCCTTGATCCTCTTGTACAGGGCCCCCAGGGGCGGGTCGGAGACGGCCAGCTCCTCGAGGAGCCGGGTGGCGGCCCCCTCGATGACCACCTTGACCTCGTAGCCCCTCTCCCTGAGGTCAAGAGCGTTCAGCATGACGTGGATGAAGCAGGGCTTCTCGCCGGTGAAGGCGAACAGTGCGACCTTCTTGTCGGTCATTTCGGACAACCTCGCACCCGGATTCCCATCGTTGGCGATAACGTTTCCCCTCCACGTCGTCCGTGGGAAACCCTATAAGCCTGGCGAGCCATGGAAGTCGCGCCCGGGGGAACGAGCATGACCGATGGGAAGAAGACCATCCAGGTGACCGAGGAGGAGTACGAGTACCTCATCAAGCTGCGCCAGGAGCTGCAGGACCGGGAGGCCGCAGGCCAGAAGACCGATGAACCCCTCGGGGGTAGCAAGAGCTCCGAGTTCGCCATCGGGGCGGTGGCGGGCATCGCGGCCTACTGGCTCTATCAGGAACTCATCGATGACGACGACGATGACGATGACGACGACGATTACGACGAACAGCGAGAGATCGTGAGGGAGGTCAGACCCACCAGCGTCGTAAAGAAGGACCCCCG
>JAUVRF010000589.1 GCA_030597775.1 Methanobacteriota archaeon
AGTGTCCAGGGCCTCCAGGCGCCCTCGGAAGACCTGCCAGGCAGAGGTGTAGGCGGCCTCGTTGCCGGCGTCCGCCTCCACCAGGGCCTCGTAGACCGCAAGGGCCTGCTGGAGGGCCGTGTCGGGACTTATCCACGTGTGGGGGTCGTGGACGCCGTCGTCGTGCCCGTCGTCCTCCCCCCCGTGTCCCCCTCCGGATCCCAGGAGCTCCAGGTCCCGGGTGGTGTCCACCACGACCTTGTCCCCGGTGTCGAGCTCTACGAGCAGGTCCTCCTCGAACCAGAGGTCCAGGCCTGCCCCGTTGTAGAGCAGCACATCCGCCCTGTCGGCCGCGAGCATGTCGGAGGTTGAGGGATTGAACACGTGGACCTCCTGGTTCGGTGGGACCAGCGTCACCACGCTCACCAGGTCGCCCCCGATCTCCTCGGCCATGTAGCCCAGCGGGTACAAGGTGGCCACCACTCGCAGGCGCCCGTCATCGTCTGCCTGACCCGGGTCCCCGACCAGTCCTATCGCTACCACTGATATCATGAACAACGTAGCTACGGCAACCAGGACGGCCTGCTTCCAGTTCATCTTACTCCCATTGGAGGGTTGGTTAATAAATATTACGCCTATTGTTAATAACCAATCATCTCTCGCTCTCTCGGTACCCGGTCCCGTCGCCGGGTGAAAGTTCCTGGCAACATTTAATTACCCCGGGAACGTCAACGTCGACATGAGGACCGCGTCAGCGTTATTCCTTGTATTCCTCGTGAGCGGCATGCTCCTGGTCCCTGTGCAGACGGGCCAACCGGACCAGAGGGGAATGGCTCCAATGGATTCCCCCGTCCGATACGAGGCCGGACACTGGAACACCTCCTTCATCGACACGTACGGCGAATCACTGAACGCGACGGTCTACTATCCCGCTCGCTCTGAGGGCGAGCTGGCCCCGAAGGACGCCACGGGTTCGCCGTTCCCCGTCCTGTGCTTCGTGCCCCAGGAGGGCGTGCGTCCCGTCCTCGATCACTACGGCTCGTACGGTCACGCCCTGTCCAGGGTGGGCTTCATCACGATACTGGTCGAGATGGAGCCCCACGAGGGCCTGGCCGACGCCTACACCCGCATGGCCAACTCCACCCTGGACGCCCTGACGTACGTCGTGATGGAGAACGGGAGGCCTGGCTCCCCCATCCAGGGGATCGTCAATGTTTCCGCAATGGCGGTCGCGGGTCACGGCACGGGCGCCAAGGTCGCCCTGCTTTCCGCCGTCCTGGACGGAGGCGCCAACGTGAGCGGTGTGGCGACCCTCGGCATGATGGACACCGACTTCGGAACGCCCGTCGCGTCCAACCTCACGGGTTCCATTGCCATGCCGCTGCACGTGCAGGGGGGTTCCCGGGATGGAGTGGCCCACCGGATGGACTGGTACGACAGTTATACGAACAAGGCCGTCGGGTACGTGTCCTTGATGGTCATCGCCTCGGCGAACAACAGCTACTACCAGGACGCCCGGCATCCGGACGAGCTCTCGGCGGGGGACGCCCCGGCCGAGATCACGAGAGAGGAGCAGCACAACCTATCGATGAACTACCTCCAGGCATTCCTGGACCGGCATCTGCTGGAAGACACCCAGGCCGGGGACAAGCTGTACGGTGCCCAGGCCAGGGCCGACCTCGACACCGGCGTCCTCATGGACTGGACCTACG
>JAUVRF010000396.1 GCA_030597775.1 Methanobacteriota archaeon
CCCGGGCCAACTGCCTCCCGACCCGCAGCGCGAGAAGGACGACTGGGAGATGCTGTCGGACCCTATTACAGAAGGGGTGGCCTCCTTGCTGCATGATCCTCTACATCGAGCCGACCAGCGTGGAGGAGCTGCTGGAGGAGATACGGGCGCACCGGACGACCACCTCGGGCAAGGGGCTCTCACGGGGAGGCCAGATGTCCCACGACATGGGCATGTTCGGCCGTTGGCTGGGCCGGGGCGGCAAGAGGATGTGATCGGCCCTAGGGTCATGTTGTCAGAAGGACCAAGATGGTGCCCGAACCGGGATTCGAACCCGAGTCCATAGCTCCGCACGCTATAAGGATATCCAAGCTACCCCATTCGGGCACACTGCTTGAAAGCCGGAAAGGAACGTTCCACCTATAACCTTTTCGCCCTCCATGGCAATGGGGACGGACGTGAGCCTGGTACGCATCAATCGGAAGTGGACGCCCAGGGTCCGGTATGCTGCCCGCAGGTACAAACGGGCCCACCGGAAGGCACATCGCAAGTTCGAGCGGTCGATAAGGGCGGGCAAGTCGGAGGGGGACGCCATATCGATAATGTGCGCCGAGCAGGCAAGCATCGTGCTCGAGCTGCTGAACAGGCTCGGCTACGGTGGCGACCGGAAGAAGGCGCCGGCCCGTGACCGGCTGGAGCTGGAGATCCAGGTCCACACGAGTGACGAGGACGCCTCCATCAACTTCTTCCGCCTTTTCCTTGCCCAGCGGGAGGGTAAGCCCCTGGAGACGGTGTTCTCCAGGAGGGGCCGGAAGATGTTCCAGGAGGGGGCGGAGGCTCTCCGATGGCAGCACATCGAGGAGCTGGAGACGTCCCTGAAGGCCCGGAACGCCGCCTACGCGTGGCTGGACCTGTACTACGGGCGCCTGGAGCTGGGCAAGAAGTACCGGGAGTTCACCCGCGTCCAGTTCGACGACACTATGGACGCCGACGCCAAGGCGGCCTACATGGCCCTCCTCTTCACACAGATCGCACAACGGTCCGGACGGACCCCCGAGGAGGTCCTGGAGGAGTTCAACCTGATGGTCACCGCCCTCGAGCTGAACGTGGCCTCGGTCGAGCTCGCGCTGGACGATGTGAGCGATGGTGGGATCGGCGACCTCGATTTCAAGGACGAGGACGAGCTCGAGGACAAGCTCGAGGACAAGGTCGAGGAAGAGGACGAGCCTGAAGATGAGCTCGAGGAAGAGGACGAGGCCGAGCTCGAGGATTGAGCAGAAGGTGCCACTCGGTTCGCCCATCACTCATCAGAAGATCAGCCATTCGAGTATCGTCATCGTGGCGTTGATGGGATGGGCCGGTCTGGCCCATAAAGCTTTGGGCTGACCGTCACAGGTTGACGTAACCCTCGGCCTCGAGGAAGAGCCAGAGGAGGTAGGCGCCGGCGATCATGAACACCACGCCGGTGATCCTCTTGATCCAGATGTAGTTCTTCATCATCCCGGACTTGACCTTCTCCTCCGAGACCGTGAGCGCCACGGAGACGATCGCCATTAGCAGCCACAGGGAGAACAGGAAGACCGCGAAGGTGATGACGACGTCCTGGGGGTTGCCCGTGAGCACGGCGGTCACCGCAAGGGCGATGAAGATGGGCGCGGAGCAGCTGGCCGAGGCCGAGCCGTACCCGACGCCGTATAGGAACAGGCCAGTGGTGTTGAAGGTCGGCTTCTTGGGACCCTTCCTGGGCATTATCTTGTCCTTGAGCCGGCGGAAGGGAGCCGTGATGTAACCGGTGTTGATGGCGATGTCGAACACCGTGAGAAAGCCCATCACGATCAGGATGGTGCCAATGACCGGCTTGAAGTAGGTGAAGGCCCCACCGGTCAGGGCCACGCCCACGGCCAGCGCGCCGATGACGATGACGCCGATGATGAAGTAGACCAGCACGATGCCCAGGCCGGCGATCGAGCCCAGCCAGAGGCCCGTCCTCACCTGTCTTCCGAGGGACGGGCCCTCGTGCACGATGCCGTCCTTGGCCGCCTGCTCGGCCTTCCGCCTCTCTGCGTCGGCACCCACCTTGAAGTAGTAGGTGATGTAGCCTGGCAGGAGGGGGAACGAGCAGGGGCTGAAGAAGGCTGCCAGGCCCGCGAGGAAGGCGAAGGCGATCAGGCCCAGCCGGGCCACGTCGATGGGGTCGGCCTCGCCTTTGAGGGCCTTGTCCACCTCCTTCTCCAGCTCCTCGAGGGAGATGAGGCCCGACCTCTTGTAGGTGACGTAGCCATCCCGGTCGATGATCACGATGGTGGGGTTCTCGTAGATCCCGTAGGCCTGCTGGGTGTCGCTGGTCTCGGTGTCCTTGGTGAACCGCCAGTTGTAGCCGTTCTCGGCGGCGTACTGCCGGAGGTCCTCGTCGGTGTCCAGGACGAAGGTGTCCACGGACAGGATCTCGAAGTCCTCGATGTCCTGGTCGTACAGCTTCTTGAGGTCCTTGGCCAGCACCTTGCAGGGTTCGCAGCTGAGGAACATGAAGTCCAACATCAAAACCTGGTCGTTGTCGCTGTAATCGGTGATGTTGAAGGGTACGCCGTCCACGTCCACCAGGGCCACGTTCGGGGCCTTGTCCACTGCCACGACTGATGGCACCAGGAGTGCCATGCCGAGCATGATGAGGACGAGGCCAGCGAAGGCCTTGGACCAGACGTTCAACGTACCACCCTCTTCTTCCCGGAAATGAGGGAACATGTATATCAAAGATACCCTACGCGGCA
>JAUVRF010000622.1 GCA_030597775.1 Methanobacteriota archaeon
ATGATCGCGGCCAACGAGGTGTGCCCCCAGCCCCAGAGCAAGGAGCACCTCATGGGCCTGCAGATCTCCGGCATCGAGAACATCATCGTGATACAGAACAAGATCGACCTCGTGGACGAGGAGACCGCCATCAGCAACTACGAGGACATCAAGCAGTTCCTCAAGGGTACCGTGGCCGAGAACGCGCCCCTCATACCCACCAGCGCCCAGCAGGGTGTCGACCTCGATGTGCTCATCCAGGCCATAGAGGAGCACATCCCGACCCCCGAGCACGACCTGAACTCTCCGCCCCGCATGAACATCGCCCGCAGCTTCGACTGCAACATGCCTGGAAAGGGACCCGATGAGCTCATGGGAGGCGTCATCGGCGGTTCCCTCAACCAGGGAATCTGGAATGTCGGCGACGAGCTGGAGATCTCTCCTGGCATACGGATCCAGGAGCAGAACAAGGTCACCTGGGAACCCATCATCACCACCATCGAGTCGATAATGGCCGGCGGTCAGAACATGGAGAAGGCCCACCCCGGCGGCCTTCTGGCCGTCTCGACCAAGCTCGACCCCCAGATGACCAAGTCCGATTCCCTCGTGGGCAAGGTTGCCGGCAAGCCCGGGACGCTACCCCCGGTCTGGCACGACTTCACCATGGACCTGCATCTGCTGGACCACGTGGTGGGCTCCTTGGACGAGATCGATGTGGAGCCGATCCATTCCAACGAACCGCTGATGCTCAACATATCCTCCGCCACCACCGTGGGCATGGTGACCTCGGTGGTCGCGGACCACTGCGACGTGCGCCTCAAGCTCCCCGTGGCCGCCGAGCGCGGAGCCAGGGTGGCGATCTCCAGGCGCATCGGGACCCGCTTCCGACTCATCGGACACGGGGTCATCCGCTAGGGGGGCCTGCCCTTGACGGGAGACGGGAGCCCCGCCGACCTCCCCATCGTCCTTCTTGACACCAATGCACTGCTCATGCCGTTCCAGATGGGACTGGACCTGGAGGGCGAGGTCCTGCGTGTGATGGGCCGGTGCCGGATAGTCGTGCCACAGGTCGTTGTCGCAGAGCTCCTGACCATGGGCTCCTCCCTTCGGGACGGGGCGGCCGCCCTCAAGTTCGCCGAGCGGTTCGAGGTGATGGAGACGGTGGGGCTCGGCGACGATGCCGTCGTCGACCTGGCCATCCGGACCGGCGGGACCGTCGTCACCGGGGACCGGGGGCTCATCCAGAGGCTTCACGCCGCAGGGCTTCGCGTCCTCAGGCCTCGCCAGAAGAAGCAGCTGGAGCTCAAGTGAGCACGACCGGTCGTGTCCTGAAAACTATATCAATGGCCCGCACCCAATAGTGTCATAGGGGCCTGGGTTTCATGGCATGGCATTCCTCCGTCTCTGTGAGGATCCTACTCATGGGGGTACTGTTAGCATCCCTCACCGTGGTAGCGGCCGAGGCCACCCTCTTGGCAGAACCCGCTGATGCCATTCCCCTCCACTCCTTGCACGTTTCCCTATACCCCGATTCCCTGGACGCCAAGATCCCCCCGACCCAGCTTG
>JAUVRF010000096.1 GCA_030597775.1 Methanobacteriota archaeon
AGAAGGCGTAGTAAGTCACGATGAGCAGGACCATTGCCAGGATCACGGTGGCCAGGACCGAGTTCAGGCCCGCTGCGTTCATCGCGGTGATGGTCAGATAGGTGAGGACGGGTCCATCGGTGACTATGGCCTCGTCCAGTCTATCTTTGTCCACGAGCTTCGTCAGGGGCTTGATGGCGTCGTTGAGGTCATGGGCGAGCAGCTCTCCACCGTCGGAAGGCTCGTGTACCGACACCGATATGATGGCGGCGTCGTACTCGCCCTTGTCATTGATATGGACCACACCGGCGATATCCCTGGCTGCCGAGGGGTGGGCGTAGAAGGCATCGAAGAGCTCGGGAACGTTCTCGGTGGGGATGCCGTTCGCGTCCGGCTTGGTGGTCTGGTAGACCGCATCCAGGTTGGGGTCGTAAGCGGGGGTGGGATCGACGTACTTCCTTATGACCGTGATGGGGGACCTGGTGTCGGCCCTTTCTCCCTTCTTCACAACATCCCTTGCATCGTCCATGTTACGTTCCGATGCGTAAATGCCTTGAAGGACGGGGCCGGTGGCCACCATTCCCTCCGTCAGCACGTTGGAGCGGGATGAGGAGAAGTTGAAGTTGTCGAAGATGTAGTTGATGGTATGGGTCTCCTCCAGCTCAGCGGGGAGGAAATCCATGAAGTCGAACTCGGTATCGATCTCGGTAAGGGAGTAGAAGGACACAGCGCTGAGCAGGACGGCGACCACCACGATGTGGGTGCTGTACTTCGTGGCGCTGGTCGCTCCGATCTGGACGAACCTGACCAGGGCCTTCTCCCTGCGCGGGCCGCTGGCCTTCTCCCCGGAGGACGAACCCTTGCGCAGGCCCTTCCTCTCGCGCCTCTGGTCCAGGAGCAGACGGGCCGCCGGAACGAAGGTGTTCATGACGATGAAGGCCGACATGATGCCCATGGCGGCCAGCATGCCGAACTCCCGCATCATGGAAAGGTCGGAGAGCATGTTGGACATGAAGGAGAACACGGTCGTTATCGTGGCGAGAAGGAGGGCCATTCCAACGCTGGCGATGGTTATGATCGTCGACCTCTCAAGGGAATTCGTACGTTTCTCGATGCGGTATCGCATCGTCAAGTGGATGCCGTAATCGACGGACAGACCCACGAGCAGCACGGGCACCGCGATGGTCATCGGATTGAATGTGAAGCCCAGGATCACGCCCAGGCCAAAGGTCCAGACGATGACCATCAGCAGGGCGACAAGGGTGAGGGCGGTATCGACGAGGGACCTGTACACCAGGCTGAGGATCGCGATGATGATGAGGATCGCGAGTACCAGGAGGGTCCCGAGGGATTGCATCGAGGAGGTGTTGATCTTGTCGAAGAGTATCTCTCCTGCCATCAACCTGAACTCGATGGTGTCCTTGTTGTCCTTCTCGACCTCGATGGCGATCTCCTCCAGGTCGTACTGGGCCTGCAGGATGACGTCCGCATCGGCACTACCGTTCTGCTGGACGATCATCAGGGAGGCCTTGGCCTCGGGCGCCGGGACCATAGGGTCGTAATCGGTCGACAGGATGAACTGCAGACCCAGGGCGATGCCGAACAGGATGTTCGCCATCACTTCTGGCGTGGCCTCGAAACCGGTGAACATCCCCAAAGCAGTGTCGAGGATGTAGAGGCTATCAAGACTGCCCTCTATCAGCAAGGCATGGTCCACCTCAACACCAGTGGCGTTGTAGTACGTGCCATTCATGAAGGTGGAGTCGTTGAGCATCGCGTAGAGGGGGCCGCCGATGGGCGCTTCGGGAGTGAGGGCAACATTGTCCTCTGCCTCGGACCTCTGCTCGACAACGCCATCGACGGCCTCGTTGAGGGGCGTGGGGTCGAAGGTGTTGAGGCTCGTGATGGTTCCCTTGACCGCGGCATCGTCCATCCCCTCGATGATCATCCTGATCATGGTCAGGTTGGGGTACCCGCCGTTCCCGTTGGCCGGTGGTTCCCCGCCCGCCATGGCCAACAGGGCCTCGACCATCGCATTCAGGGCGGCCTCGGTCATCTCCAGGGTGGCTCCCACGGAATAGGGGTCGTCGGGATCGATGGACTCAAGGCCTCCGGCGATGAGGAGGAGGTTCTCGTTCATCAGGACCAGGTTGGCCGAGGTGTTCTGCATCTCCACTCCGAACAGCTGGGCTCCCTGGAGGGTCATCGCCCCCGTGGCGATGAGGTCCGCGATGGACTGCACACCCGTTGGGCTGCTGGGAGTGGGTGCAAGGGTATCAGTTATGTCCAGGTCACCCTCTTCCGGCTCGAGGATGGCCTTCTGCAGGTCCAGGACCGCGAGGAGCGGTGCCTGGAGGAGCACATCCTTCTCATCCGGGTCGCGGGCGATGACCTGTGCGGAGCGGACCCCTGGTCCGAAGTAATCGTTGATCCTCTCGCTTGCCTGGGCGGCCTCCGAATCAGGATTGAAATCATCCTCGTGGGAACTCATGTCGGTCTGGGACGCGAAGGCACCCAGCACCGCAGTGATGAGCAGTATCGCGATCACGAAGGCCAGTGGTGCCTTCGCGACCGCATTTCCCATGGACTCCAAATTCATACAATAGGCTCCTTAGAACACCTGGGTCTGATTGGACAATGCGAGGGGGGTATAAAAACATTATAGGAAAATTATGGGGGTTTGATACTCACGGCTCACCCTCCCTGTCCACCCCATCCTCCAGATGAGCCTCCAACGCCCTGCGCAACAGCACAAGTTCAGCCTCATGGGCCAGCAGGACCGACAGCATTATGGGTGTGGTGGGGTCCAGGTCCGCAAGGTTGGAGCCCGCGGAGGCGTGCTCCCGGGCGTGGTTGACCATCCGGTCGAAGTTGGCCCTGTCCACCGTCCGCAGGGCCCTCCGGTAGGGCCCCCACTCGGCCAGCACCTGTTCCAGCAACGTCCGGTACGTGGGCGCGGTCCTACCCAAAGCGCCACCCCCGGGTTGGCACCGACGCGCCCTCCTCCATCCCCTCCAATGGCGACGGGGTGCCACCGTTCCAGATACCGGTCACCTCGAACTCGTCCAGGGAGAGCTGGCCCGGCGGGGGGGAAGCCAGCACCGCCGTTCTCCCGTCCCGTCGTCGCAGCCGCAGGGACCGGCGGGAACGCCTCTCCAGGGTCACGGCCTCGTGGGCCCGGGCGTCCAGGAGCGCCGAGAACCGGTCCATGCTCTTGCGTGGCCGCAGCCGCAGGTCTGCCAGCAGGGTCACCAGGCCCTCCCTCTCCGTCACCTCCCTCACCCGGTCCAGGGCGCGTCCCAGAAGCACCGTGGCCTGGTCACGACCCACGTTGTCATCGTGGTAGAGCTCGTCCACGCAGGTGATGGCCAGCACCCCGGGCGAGTGCTCCTCCACCGCGGCGGGCAGGGCGTCCTCCAGGATGCTGCTCATCTGGAAGGAGGTGAAGGCGCGGGCTATGTGCACCCGGGGCAGCACATCCCGGGGGCGGACCCGCAGCCGTCGGCAGATGGCCGACAGGCTGAAGGGGTCGGCCACGTTGCCCCCGTCCACAAGCACCACATCCTCCCCCCTGTCCAGCACCGCCAGCACCAGCAGCCTGGGAAGCAGCGTGGGCGCGTGGTGAAGCCCACGGAGCAGTGTCACCTGGCCCGGGGCGAAGCCTCCCAGGAACCGGTCCATTGACTTGATGCCCGTCAGGAGGCGCCTGCGGGACGGCGGTCCCAGGTGAGGGACCCCTGGATGGTCCCGGGGGACGGTGATGGTCTCTCTATCGGTTTCCAAGCTGACCCTCTCCAATGGAAGGCTCCCATCGTCGGTGGGGGCTTTAAGGGTCGGCGGGGGGGAGGGGCGAAAGTGCCCCAGTGGGGGTGCGAAATGGAGATAAGGGCCGACTCCGTTCCAGCTGGCGTGGCCCCCACAGACCCCCTGGTGAGACCCGTTGTCCTTTGCATCCTGGACGGATGGGGCGTATCCGACCGGATGGAGGGCAATGCGGTCGACATCGGCAGGACCCGCAACCTGGACCGGATCATGTACGAGGGATGCCGGACCACCATCGAGGTCTCCGGCAGGGCTGTCGGTCTGCCCGAGGGACAGATGGGCAACTCCGAGATAGGGCATCTCAACATGGGGGCCGGTCGGGTGGTCCACCAGTCCCTCACCCGCATCAACGGGGCCATCAAGGATGGTTCCTTCTTCACCAATCAGTCCATCGTCGAGGCCATGGACCTGGCACGGGAAAGGGACTCGTCGCTGCACCTCATGGGTCTTGTGTCCACCGGGGGCGTCCACTCCCACATCGACCACCTGAAGGCGCTGCTGAAGATGGCGAAGGAGCACGGGCTCGAGAAGGTCTGCGTCCATGCTTTCACAGACGGACGCGACGTGCCTCCCGTGGGCGCGGCGAAGGACCTGGTGGAGGTGGAGGCCGAGATGTCCCGCCTGGGTGTGGGCAAGATCGCCACCGTCATGGGACGCTACTACGGCATGGACAGGGACAACCGCTGGGAACGCACCAAGCTCGCCTACGACTGCATAGTCCTCGGAGAGGGCCTGAGGGCAGAGAGCATTGAGGATGCAGTGGCCGACGCGTACCTTCGGATGGAGACGGACGAGTTCATCCGCCCCACCCGGATAACCCAGGAGCCCGGATCCTTGATCCAGAGCGGTGACAGCGTGATATTCTTCAACTTCCGGCCCGACCGGCCCCGTCAGCTGTCGTACGCCATGACCGACCCCTTCTTCAATGACTTCCCCCGGGCGCACCAGCCCATCGTCCACTTCGTATGCATGACCCAGTACGACGAGCGCATCCCCGCCTACGTTGCGTTCTTCCCAAACCCAGTCCCCAAGTGCCTGGCCGAGGTGATATCCGACCATGGGCTGGCCCATCTCAAGGTCGCCGAGACCGAGAAGTACGCCCATGTCACGTACTTCTTCAACGGGGGCAGGGAAGAGCCGTTCCCCGGCGAGACGCGGGTCCTGGTGCCCTCGCCCAGGGTCGCAACGTACGACATGATCCCCGAGATGTCGGCGTGGGGCATCACCGGGGTCGTCATCAGGAACCTCGAATCGAGGGACTACGACCTGATCGTGGTGAACTACGCGAACCTTGACATGGTGGGTCACACGGGGGACCTCAAGGCCACAGTGAAGGCTGTCGAGACGGTGGACGCCTGCATCAAGCAGGTCCAGGACGCCGTCTCCGCCCAAGGAGGTGCCCTGATCATCACGTCCGACCACGGCAACGCCGAGGAGATGCTCTACAGGGAGGACCGGTCTCCCCACACCGCCCACACGGTGAACCCGGTGCCCTTCTGCATCGTGGGGACCCGCCCCCTCAAGCTCCGGAACGACGGGGGCCTGAGCGACGTCGCGCCCACCGTCCTGGACCTCATGGGCATTCCCCTGCCCGAGGAGATGACGGGTCGTTCCTTGATCCTGCCCGATTGAACCACCACCCCCTCGCTGTTGGTGCGAAAAGTTATAACCCACACACTCAGTTCGAGCCATCCCCGGACGAGGTGACGATCATGGCGGCCAAGAAACGCGCGAAGAAGGATGCCAAGGAGGACAAGAAGAGCAAGCTGGAGAAGAAGCTCCTCATGAAGGAGGAGATGATCTGGGACAGCATCTCCAAGAAGGACGAGAAGGCGGTGATGAGCTTCTGCGAGGGTTACAAGGACTTCCTCACCAAGGGCAAGGGTCTCCGGGAGGTGGCAAAGCTCATTGTCGAGGCTGCCGAGGCATCGGGTTTCAAGGACCTTGCCAAGGTCAGGACGGCCAAGCCGGGCACGAGGGTCTACCTGGTCAACAGGGGCAAGGGCCTTGCCATGGCCGTCCTGGGAAAGCGTCCCCTGACCGATGGCATCAACGTGGTGGCGTCCCACATAGACGCTCCCCGACTCGACCTCAAGCAGAAACCCCTTTACGAGGACGGCACGACCAAGCTGGCCCTGTTCAAGACCCATTACTACGGCGGTGTCAAGAGGTACCAGTGGGCCTCCATACCCCTGTCCCTCCACGGGTCGGTGGTACTGGCCAACGGAAAGACGGTGGACATAGCCATAGGCGAGGAGCCCGACGAGCCCGTCTTCGTCGTCCCCGACCTGTTGCCCCATCTCTGGCGCAAGTCCCAAGCCAAGAGGAAGGCCCCGGATGTGATGAAGGGCGAGGACATGAACATAATAGTGGCCTCCCGCCCCGTGGACGACGAGAAGGCCAAGGAGAAGGTGAAGCTGGCAGTGCTGGACCACATGAACAGGAAGTACGGCATGGTGGAGGAGGACTTCGTGTCCGCCGAGATAGAGGCCGTTCCATCGGGTCCGGCCAGGGACGTGGGCATCGACAGGTCGATGATAGGCTCCTACGGACAGGACGACCGTGTTTGCGCCTACACCTCGTTGGAGGCGATAATGGGTATCAAGACGCCGGAGCGCACCGCGTTGGCCCTGTTCGTCGACAAGGAGGAGATCGGCTCGGACAGCAACACGGGCATCAAGTCGCGGTTCTTCCAGAACTTCGTAGGCGACCTGTTGGCACTCTCGGACCCGGACTATGCCGACAGCGCCCTCCGAAGGGCTCTGGCCAGGTCCAAGTGCCTGAGCTCCGACGTGAACGCGGGCATCAATCCCAGCTTCAAGGAGGTCCACGAGGCCCAGAACGCCGCCCTGATCGGCA
>JAUVRF010000027.1 GCA_030597775.1 Methanobacteriota archaeon
ACCTCGCCCATCCCAGGGGGGGGCAACCAGTTCAGGTGGCGGGTGAACATGACCCAGGACCTGGCCGACGATGCACCCCCCATCCTGGATTGGGTGACCTTGGTCATCTACTACATGCCCGCTACCACCGACACCTGGATCGAGGCGTCGTACCTGCTGCTGATCCCTGAGGAGGGGCTCGAATTCGACATGATGTTCCCCTTCGACGTTGATATCTCGGGCCTGGTCTACATAGGGTACTTCGACCACGATGTGGAGGTCAACGTGACGGGTGTCCACCTGATCCGGAATCCAGGGGATACCCCCGAGGACAAGGTGACCTACGTCTACATGTCAGGACCCTACGAATGCAAGCTGACGTTCTCGATCAAGGACCACCAGTCTCAACCGGATGGCGACGACTTCCCTTGGTTGTACTACCTGCTACCGCTGGTGATGGTCATCGTCATAGCCCTGGCCTACTACTGGGCCAAGGTAAGCGGGGAGCGGGACATCAGGGGGTACGAGAAAGCCCCCGATGATGACGATGATGATGATGACAATGAGGAGGAGGAGTCGGACCTCGAGGACATGGACCTTGAGGTGCTGAAGGCCAGGAAGGCCGAGCTGTTCGGCAAGATCAAGCAGGTCCAGAAGGAGCACGACGAGGGCATCGTCGGCAATGAGGAGCTGGACGTTCGGCTCAAGGCCTACAAGGACGAGGCTGTCCTGGTGATGAAGCGGATCGATCGTTACGAGGACGATTGACCGTCCGGACCGACCGTGGGGGGAAAACAACACCATGGTAAGCAAAGGGAAGGGTTTCGCGATAACCCTGAGACCCATCGTCAGCATGGTCACCATCCCGTGGACCGCTGGGATGGCAGTGTTCGCCGCCTCCGTCTACGGAGATTACAGCGGTGACATGTGGACCGACGCACAGTTCTACTGGACGCTCATCCTGGTCATGCTGGCCTCGTTCTTGGGTGTCACGGCGGGATACGCGCTCAACGATTACTTCGACTACCAGGTGGACCTGGCCAACCCCGTGAGGATGGACAAGGCTGCGAACCACGGCCTGGCCAGGAAGGACCTTTTCGTTTTCGCCGCGATGTTGGGGATCCCCTCGTTGCTGATATGGTTCTACCTCAGTCCGCTGGCGTTCCTGGTCGCGATCGCCCAGCTGGTCTGCATCCTCGCCTACTCGGCCTGGGCCAAGCCCAACACGCCGTACTCCAACCTGTTCGTCGTGCTGCCCACGGCCCTGATGCCGATCACGGTGTTCTTCGTCTACACCGACACCCTTGCGATCGAGGCCCTTCTGCTGGCCCTTGTGAACCTTGCCTTCGAGCCCGGTTTCACCTGGGCGGGTGTGTGCAGGGATGTCGGATCTGACGAGAAGCTCAACATCCCCAGCCTTCCGATCGTCAGGGGGATACCGGCGGTGGCCAAGATGGTGCTCGCCGTGTGGATCGCCGTAGCAGCGTTCACGGTCATGACCTGGTACTACACGGACCTGGGCCTGGTGTTCCTGATAGGGGGTATGTTCGCCGCTATCTTCCTGATGGCCAGTGCGGTCGCGTTCGTCAAGACCCCGACGGCCGAGATGGGCGGTGCCACCTTCATGAAGTCCATCCTGTGGTTCTGGGTGTTCAGCATCTCGCTGATCGTGGACGCGGCGGTCAACATACAGATATGAGCAGGAGCGAGGTGCCCGGCAGACGTCCGGGGCTCAACAGCCCTGGTTCACGTCCTGGTATACCTTGTCCTCGTAGTCCCTGCTGGTCAGGCTCTCCCAGACGGTTATGGGGTGGATGGTCCGCTTCCACTCGAACCTGGTCGCCAGCTTCCGGGTCGCCGAGACGGGGGACACGTTTATGTTGATCACACCCTCGATGGGGGTAAGCCACTCCTTGAGGTCCTCCTCCAGGGTCGACATGCTCGGGCTCAGCAGCGAGAGCAAGATATCCTGCTTATCGTCCTGGAGGGTTATCGCTGTATAGGTTGGATAGGTATTGCCCGATGGTCGAAGCTCCGCGATCTTGTCGTAAACGGACTCGTACTCGCTCGGTTTGCACTTGATCGAAACAGTATAACGATTGAGCTTCTCCCGGTCCGGTGGGATGGCGAAGAAGATGGGCTTCATCATGCTCACCACGTTGATGTTCTGTACACTTTCTATCTTGGAGAAGTGCTCGAAAATGACCTCGGACAAGCTGTCGGCGTCCTTGGCATCGACGATGAACGTGGTCACACCGTCGCTTACCGACCTGGTCACGAATAGCGGGGTGATATTGTCGGTCTTCATATCCTCGTAATTGGTAAGGATGTACTCCCATACGTCATCGCTACCCTTCTCGACATGAATCCTAGCTTGATACATCACTTTGTAACCCTCAAGGGTCTTCTCAAACCCGCTATCCATCTTGACTCCCTTCCTATTAATTATTTTCTAATCGGTACGATGAGGCCCTGGACCATAAATGGACCCGTTCTATTCTGGTCTTTGGTTAGGTCCTGCCAGTTGGCAATATCGACCAATAGGCATGACACTATTTAATTATTCCTGAAATTGGTCAACGAACGTTCGCACCACGGCCGATATCGTGTGATTTTGGTCAATTGCCGAAAGGTATTTCAGATGGTGTGGTGTTAACAGGATAACTCCGGGGGTGGGTGGATGGAGCACTAGGGGTATGAGGTCCCTGAGGGCGTACTTTACCACGCTGAACACATGTGGGCCCGCAAAGAGGGTGACGTTGTTGTCGTGGGGGTTACCGATTTCGCGCAGAAGCTTGCTGGCGACATCGTGTACGTCGACATGCCCATGGAAGGGGACGAGGTCACCAAGGACAAGCCCTTCGGAACCCTGGAGACCGGTAAGTGGGTCGGAAAGATCTACGCACCCGTCTCAGGCGAGGTCGAGGAGTACAACGAGGATGTCGAGGATGACGCCCTGGTCATCAACGAGGACCCGTACGGCAAGGGATGGGTCATCAAGATCACCCCCGAGAACATGGATGACTTCGACGACCTGATCAAGGCCGAGGATTACATCTCCATCATCGATGCGAAGCTCGAAGAGATCGAGTAGGGTCATCGAGCTGTCGGGGCCCCTCGGGCTCCCACGGGCCGGACGCTGTTCCGGTCGATATCCATCCCTCCGAATGGACATGGTAGACAGAACCTTCCATGTACCTCTTGAAGATCCATTTGTAGGTTCATGTTGATACAAAGGCCCCATCTCACTTCGGCCAATAATAATACCGATAACAGCTGTTTAGGTCCATGCGCTCGGCCGTTCTTTTGGCGGGGGGAAGGAGTTCGCGGATGGGAGCCGCGAAGGCGCTCATCCTCTTCAGGGGGCGGCCCCTCGTCCTTTGGTCGATGTCGGTCCTTGACCAGGTCGCCCAGGAGCTGATACTATCGGTCTCCCCGGACCCCTCCGACGAACTCCTTGGGGCCCTTGGCCCATCGGCCACCGTCGTCAAGGACGAAAGACTTGGCATGGGCCCCATCCATGGTCTCCTCTCGTCCTTTCGCGTCGCGAACGGGGAGTACGTCGCCGTGGCCCCGTGCGATTCCCCCTTCATCGAGGCCGGCCTCTTCGAGCTCCTGTTCTCGAGGGCAGAGGGCAGGGGGGGAGCCGTCCCGTTGGTAAATGGCTACTACGAGCCCTTGATCGCGGTATATCACAGAGCTCGTTTCCTCGAGGCTCTCGAGAGGACCATCGTTGGTGGGATGGCCAAGCCCGTCGACGCCTATCCCCTTGTGGACCTTGCCTTCGTCGATGAGCAGGACTTCCTCGACGCCGGTCTGTCCCTCGACTCGTTCGTGAACTTCAACGCGATCGAGGACCTGTTGCGCTACGATGTGGACACCACGGTCGATGGGTGATATCCCGGATCGACCGAATGGCAACGGATGCCCTGTTCAGATGCCCTGTTGGACCGACGACACGGGCGTCCTGGCCCTTCCGGACGGATGATCTCCTAGTCGCCCACGACCTCGAAGTTCTCGTGCTCCGAAAAGCACGTGAACGGCGGTTCATCTTCCATCGACCGGCCGGCCTCGTAGTCGAACAGGTCCTGGATCCTCCTGTTGATGCCCGCGTACATCTCCACCAGGGGGATGTCGCTGGGGCAGGCGCTCTGGCACTGTCCGCACATCACGCAGGCGGTCATCACGTGTGCCATCCGGGTCAGGTGGAACTGCACAGTCTCCACAGGCATCCTCAGGGTGCCCCGACGCTTGGCCTTGTCGGCCAGCGAGCCGGCCGTGGGGTTGAATGCATCGGTGTACAGGAGGCACTCCTTGCAGTAGCAGACCGGGCAGACGTTCTGGCAGTTCATGCCCTTTATGCAGGGTGACAGCTCGGCCAGGAACGTGCCCAGGTCACTGTACTTCTCCCTCGACCTGGCCTCCTGGTCGCCGTAGGCCTCCTCGCCCTTCTCGATGGACTCCTCGACGGCCTTCTTCCGGGCGTCGGTTAGCTCGGTGGCCTTCGCACCGATCGCCTCGGCGAAGGCCTGGCCCTCGTCGGAGTTGGTGACCAGCATCAGACCGTCCTTGACGCCGAAGGTGCCGATGGCCATGTCGACGGGTTCCCGGGCCACGTGGAACCTGCATATCTTGCAGGCGTTGCGGACGGGTACTGCCTGGCCGTCGGCCACCATCGAGTACTCCTTGAGCTCGACGGTACCCTCGCAATCGGGCGATAGCAGAATCACGTGCTCCAGGTCGATCTGATTTATCTTGGCGAGCTCCGCCACCGCCCTGCACTCGCAGGGTTTGAGCAGGGCCGCGATCCTGATGGGGCTCCCACCGGGTTCGGTGAGGCGCACCAGGTCCTGGGGGCCGAACTGGGCCATCGCCTTGGCGAACGGCACGCAGGCGTCCAGGCTCCCGGGGTCGGTGGTGAACATGTTCACGATGCCGGTGCGGGCAGGGCCCTCGGCGGGGACCAGCACCGCATCGACCGCGCCCTTCTCCAGGGCCTCGCGCAGCAACCTGCGGACGGCCTCGTCCCGGTCCTCTCCCTTGGCAAGGTCCCACTTGAATGCTATAGCCATTCTTCACCACCTCCTATAGCAGCCTCTCCTTGGCCAGTGGGTTAGGACCCAGCTGGCGCAGCGTCTCGTCGAAGGTGCTGACGGTCTTGGCGAACTTGCCCGACTCGCTGGCGGATATCCACTCAAGGTGGAGACGGCGGGGATCAAGGCCCACTCCCTCCATGACCTCCTTCACCACGGCGACGCGCCGTCGGGCCTTGTAGTTCCCGTTGAGGTAATGACAGTCTCCCAGGTGGCAGCCACCGATGAGCACTCCGTCGGCACCCTCCAGGAGGGCCTTGAGTATGTACGCCACGTCCACCGAGCCAGAGCACATGACCCGGATGGGTATGAACTCGGGGGTGTACTGGAGCCTGCTCACGCCGGCCAGGTCCGCCCCGGTGTACGAGCACCAGTTGCATAGGAAGCCCACGATCCGGGGGTTCCAGTCCTTTGGTGCGTCCCCGCCGGTGGCGTCGTCGGTAGTCTTCTTCTTCTTTCCCTTGCTGCTATCAGCCATGTCAGCCCTCCTTCGAGAGTATGGAAATCCGGTGAACGTTCATCATCATCATCGTTATCATCACCTGTGCCCCCCTGATGCTATCTCTACTTGACGGACCAGCTGGTCGTCGGAGAATCCCGACAGGCTTATGGCCGTGCTCGGGCAGGTCGCGTGACAGTTGCCGCAACCCCAGCAACGCCGGGGTTCCACGATGGCGTCCCGGTACTTCCTGCCGGTCTGGAGGTCGGTCCGTTCCTCCAGCGTCTTCGCGTCGTACTCGCAGGACTCCACGCACTGACCGCATCCGACGCATCGTTCGTCGTCGACCTCGGCGATGTTGTCCGCCAGCTCGATCTGGACCCTCCGCAGGACGGCATCGATGCTCAAGGCCGCCTCACGGCCATCACGCACCGAGTACCTGATGCCACGGGGACCCGCCGCGCAGCCCACGACGTAGACACCACGCCTGTCCCACAGACTGTAGGTAGTGTTGTCCTCGCCGATGTAACCGTCCTCGTCCAGGGGAACGCCCAGCATCTGGGCCAGCTCGGCCGTTCCCGGGGTGGGCAGCTGTCCCACCGAGAGTACCACCAGGTCCGCCTCCATCGTCACGGGCTCCCCGATGTCGATGTCCTCGTAGGACAGTATGAGGTTCCCGTTGTCGGGCTCGATCTCGACCACCCTTCCGCGCATGAACAGGACGCCCGACTCCTGGGCCTCCAGGTAGTGGCGCTCGAAGCCCCTGTAGGGGCCCCGCATGTCCATGTAGTGGATAGCAACGGTGGCGTCGGGGAGCATGTCCTTCAGGTCCTTGGCCTGACCCACGGCGTACGTGCAGCACACCAGGGAGCAGTCGATGGTGCCATGGTGCTCGTCCCGGGAGCCCACGCACTGGAGGAAGTGGATGTTCTTGGGCACCTTACCGTCGGAGGGGCGCCTCAGGGGTGCCCAAGCGTGGTCCTCCTTCCGCTGCCAGTCGATGAGCTTCTCCAGCTCGAGGAACGAGATGACGTCGGGGTGCCATGGGGACAGCTCCCCCATCTCCTCGGCGTCGAACATCACGTTACCCGTGGCCACGACGATGGCGCCGACCTCGAGCAACCGTGAGACCTCGGGCGAGTGGACCTCGATCTGGTAGCCACCGATGCCACCCTTGATGGATTTGACCTCGCTCTCGAGGAGCAGCTCTATCAGGGGGTGGGAGGTGACCAGGTCTATCCTGGGGGTGAACTGGCAGTCCCGGCAGGACTGGGGACAGCAACCGTCGGGCTTGCAGTCCTGGGTCGGGTAGGTCCGGGACAGCTGGTGGGCCCGCCCACCCAGCTCACCGGTACGTTCCACGAGGTAGACCTGTCTACCGAAGTCCGCCAGGTCCCAGGCGGCCTGCATGCCTGCGACGCCACCACCGATGACCAGCACCGCTTGCATTGCCTTCACGCGTTCCACCGCGCGGTCGATGCCGGTGTCCACCCTCGCCAGGGCGGACTCGATCATTATCTTGGCCCGTCGGCGGGCCGCGTCCTTCTCATCGGTGACGTAGACGCACTGCTGGACGAGTGGCACCAGCTCCACCCGGTCCGGTGGGATGCCAACGAAGGAGGCCTCCTGGCGCCATACCGAGCCGTGGGTCCGGTCGCTGGGACCTCCAACGATGATGGCCTGGGCCTCCGTCTCCTTGACCAGGTCCGCGATGTAGTCGCTGCGATCGGGCCCGCACAGGCGGGGATCCGACCTTGCAAATACCCAGTTCTCCGGGTCGTCCATCTCCTCCGCGAGGGACCTGGTGTCCAGTAGCTTCTCCATCTCCTCGTCGCAGGGCAGGAGGAGCAGTAGCTTCTTGAGTCTGTCAACCTTCCTAAGACCGGGCATGTCAGGTACCTCCTCTCGCGGGGAGCAACGCGTCCTCGATCATGTTGATGATCTGGTCCTTCTCGAACTTGGGCGAGACCGCAGCGCCGGACGGACAGACCGCAGCGCACGTCCCGCAGCCCTTGCAGAGCACGGTGTTGACGCTGGCCACCCCCTTTTCCTCGTCCACGGTGATCGCGGCATAGGCGCAGTTCTCCTCGCAGGTCCCGCAGCCAGTGCACCTGGCCGAATCCACGTAGGATGGCAGGCCTTCGGGCACGACCGTCGGGTTGGAGAGGATGGTCGCGGCCCGGGACGCTGCCCCGATGGCCTGGGCGATGGCCTCGTTCAGGAACTTGGGGCTATGGCAGCTGCCAGCGAGGAACACTCCGTCGGTGGCAAAGTCCAGGGGCCGGATCTTCATGTGGGCCTCCAGGAAGAAGCCGTGCTCGGTCAGGGGCACCTTGAGGATGCTGCCCAGGTCGGGGCTGTCCCCGTAGGGCAGGGTGGCCGCCGCCAGGACGACGGTGGCAATCTTCCTCCGGACCCTCTTCTGGCCGATCATGTCCACCCACTCCATCATGAGGTCCTTTCCGTCCTTCGTCCGGACCGCCGGGCCCTCGTTGTCGACGCGGACGAACTGGATCCCCCGTTCACGGGCCCTTCTGTCGGCCAGCTCCCGGTACCCGTACGTGCGGAGGTCCCGGTGGGACATTATGACATCCGTCTCCGGGGATCGCTCCTTGGTGTGGATGGCGTTCTTCACCGCCGTCGAGCAGCTGACCCGGGAGCAGTACTCCCTCTCGGGGATGCGTGAGCCCACGCAGTGGACGAAGGCCACGGGACCGTCCATCGGGAAGTCACCGCGGTCGAGGGCCTCTCCGGCCTGGATCGCCGTCATGACACGGTCGTCCTCTCCGAACATGTACTCGCCCTTGGGCTCCAGCTCGAAGGCCCCGGTGGCCACGATGATGGCGCCCACGTGGAAGGTCTGGTCCCCCTGGGGTGTGCGGATGGTGGCGTCGAAGTTGCCGATGACGCCGCCGAGTTCGACCAATTCCGACGAGAGCAGCACCTCGATGTTCTCGCTGGCCTCCACCCTGGAGACCATCTGTTCCAACGCCTCCTTCGGGTCCTCGTCCTCCATGAGGTGTGGTAACCTGTGCAGGTTGCCTCCCAGCTTGTCCTGGCGCTCCACCAGGTAGGCCCTGAGGCCCTGCTCCGCCAACCCGAGGGCGGCGGCGATGCCCGCTGGACCTCCACCCAACACCAGGCCAGTCGGCTCAACGGCCGAGGGTTCCTTGTGGACGGGGATCGAGTGGCGCACCTTGTCCACCGACATGGCCACCAACCGCTTCGCCTTCCGCGTGGCGGCGGCATGGTCGCCTTGATGTACCCAAGAGACGTGCTCCCGGAGGCTGGCCAGGTCGAAGAGGTGGGGGTTCAGGGCGGCCTCTGAGATGGTGTCCTGGAACAGGGGCTCGTGGGTGCGGGGGGTGCACGATGCGACCACCACCCGGTTGAGGCCCAGCTCGGCCACCTTCTCCTTTATCTTGTCCTGGGTGTCCTGGGAACAGGTGTAGAGGTTGTGCTCGGCGTAGACGACGTTGGGCAGATTCTTGGCGTACTCCACCACGTCGGGCACGTCCACGACGCTTCCGATGTTGATGCCGCAGTGGCACACGAAGACACCGATCTTGGGCTCCTCGACGGTGACGTCCCTCTCCTCGGGGAGCTCGATGGGGGTGGTCTCGGTGCCGCGGGACGGGGCTATGATGGCCTCCGCACGTGCGGCGGCCGCGGATGCCTGGGCCACGGTGTCAGGGATGTCCTTGGGTCCCTCCAGGGCCCCACAGACGTAGACGCCCTTGCGGGTGGTGTCGACGGGGCTGAAGACACCCGTCTTGGCGTATCCCATCTCATCCAGCTCGATGCCGAAGGTCTCGGCCAGCTCGGTGCTGTTCTCGGGAGGTTCGAGGCCAGTGGACAGGACCACCATGTCGAAGGTCTCCGTCCTCGTGTTCCCGGCCTCGTCCTCGTAGAGGATGATGAGGTCCCGGGTGGCAGGGTCCTCCCGGACCTCGCCTATCCGGCACCGGGTGTACTTGACCTTGTACTCGTCCTTGGCCCTGTTGTAGTACTCCTCGAAGGCCTTACCGTACGTCCTCATGTCCATGAAGAAGATGTGGCAGTCCACGTCCTCCCGACCAAGGTGCTCCTTGGCTATGATGGCCTCCTTGGTGGCGTAGGTGCAGCACACCGAGGAGCAGTAGGGCCTGCCGTGATGGGGGTCCCGGGAACCCACGCACTGGAGCCAAGCGATCTTCTTGGGGTGCGTGCCGTCCGAGGCCCGGAGCACCTCGCCCCCGTAGGGTCCCGATGCTGACAGCACCCGTTCGAACTGGGGTGCGGTGATCACGTTGGGGACGCGGCCCCACCCGTACTCTGGACGGCAGTCCCCGGGTACCTCGGCGAAACCAGCTGCCAGGATGACAGCGCCCACATCCACCTCCGGGGTGACGGGCTCTTGCATGTAGTCCACGGCGTGGGCGGGACAGACCTCCTCGCAGAGGCCACAACCTATGCAAGACTCCCTGTCGATTGAGTACAGGAGGGGCACGGTCTGGGGGAACAGGACGCTCACCGCGGTCCGTTCACCCATCGCCACGTCGTAATTCGAGATGGCCTCCACGGGGCAGTACTGTCCGCAGAAGCCGCAACCGGTACACTTGTCCGCGTCGATGAACCGGGGGCGCTCCACGATCCTCGCGGTGAACTCGCCCGCCTCGCCTTCCAATGCGGTGACCCGGGCGTTGGTGTGGAGCACGATGTTGGGGTGTCGTCCCACCGCCACCAGCTTCGGGGCCAGGGTGCACATCGCGCAGTCGTTGGTGGGGAAGGTCTTGTCCAGCATGGACATCCATCCACCTATGCCTGGCTTGTCCTCGACCACGTGCACCAGTATGTCGGTGTCCGCCATGTCCAGGGCGGTCTGCATGCCGGCGAGGCCCGAGCCTATCACCAGGGCGGAGCCCACGGGGCCGACCCTCTTCTGGGTCTCAGGGGTCTCGGGGGCCTCGGGAGCCTCGGGAGCTTCCTGGACCTCGGGTTCGACGTTGTCCTCCAAGGGCGTCTCCTCCGTGGTCATTCTGCCTCCACCCCCGTGGCCCTGTAAAGGGGTGACTGGCCCCTGTGGCCTGCTATCGCCACCCTGCCC
>JAUVRF010000585.1 GCA_030597775.1 Methanobacteriota archaeon
TCTCCTTCTGGATCTCACTGATCTTGTCGTAGACCTCGCGGAGGGTGAGCTGGGGATTGTACCGGTCGATCCTCACCCATACACGTTTGCTCAGGCCTACCACCCCGTGGGTCGAACGGGATTTGACCTGTGCGTATATATATATTGTCACATGGAGGGCGGGCCGGACGGACCCACATCCCCTCCACCGGTCGGCGTCATCCGGGGACAACCTTTATGGCGGGCTCTGGCCATAGGTCGGCGATGCGTTATGGGGTCAAGGCGGCCCTCACCGATGCTTGGGTTATGGCCGAGATGGACGTGGACCTCTTGGAGGTCCACATCGGTCTGGAGGACCTACCACGTCGTGGGGAGTCGATGCTCAGCACCTTTCGTTCCATCCGTTCCGAGCGGGGCCACGACCTTATCGTGCACGCTCCCGAGTTCATGATGGTGACAGGGATAGCATCCCTTGTGGACCCATCATCCCCCGACGACGCTCTGAGGGAGATGTCCACACGGATGTTGGAGGCGGCCATCAGGTTCGCAGGTGATGTGGACGCCAACATGGTCATCGTACATCCGGGAGGGATATATCCCTCCACCGAGGACCCGAGGGCCCGGGGAGGCATCGACCGTCTTACAGGTTCACTGGGGGAACTGGGGGACATCGCTGGTGATGCGGGTGTCGCCATCACCTTGGCGAACATGCCCTGGTTCTATCACCGGAAACCCCTGGACGGTGGGAAGACCCAGCGATGGCAGAGCACGATCCTCGTGGATCCCGGGGACGCTGGTCCACTGATGGGCCTCGTGGACGGGCTGACCTTGGACGTTTCCCACGGCTACCTTCATTCCCCGAGGGGGGGAATGGATGTGATACGCGGGTTCATCGAGGTACACGGGGACCTGATCCGACATCTGCACCTGTCCGACGCACTCCCTCCCGACCATGAGGGTCTGCAGATCGGTGAAGGGAAGGTTGATTTCCCGGCCATCCTGACCGCCTTCAAGGACCGGAACGTCACGGCGGTGCCCGAGATCATGGGTGGGCACATGGGAGGCGGGATCAGCTTCCGGCGCGCACTGGAGGAGCTCCGCAAGTTGGAAGCCAGCTTGTGAAGTCCCGGCCTCCTCGGAACCTTTATCTATCGACCCGGCCTTCGAGAGTCCCATGGCAGATTCAGCCCGCCTGGCACGTCTCCGCCTCACGAGGGTTCAGACCATGGCCCTCACTGCATTGGTGCCAGTGGTGGGCGCCCTTGTGTACATGGGTGAGGCATCTCCAGGCAGTCCGGTGACGACCGTCGAGGACGCCCTGCTCCTCGGGAGCCTGTTCATCGTCGGGTGCCTCTTCCACGTGTTCGGGTTCGTCCTCAACGAGTGGGCGGACCTTGATGTGGATCGGGCATCACGGGACCTGACGGACAAGCCTTTGGTCGCAGGGGTCGTGTCCGCCAGGGAGGCCCTCGTCATCGCCGTGGGGGCGGCCCTCGCAAGCTTCGTTCCCCTGGCGCTCGTCACCCAAGACCCTTGGGCCCTCATCCTGCTCGGCCTTGCCATCGCTGCAGGTGCGGTCTACGACCTTTACGGCAAGCGTGGCCCCCTTGACATCGTACTAGCCGGGAGCCTTACCCTTCTGCTCGCCACGGGGGTGGTGGCCTCGGGAAAGTTCGATCCGGCATCCCAGCCCCTCCTCGTGATCCTCGTATGCCTGGCCAGCCTGCAGTTCCTGCA
>JAUVRF010000248.1 GCA_030597775.1 Methanobacteriota archaeon
TGTCGTTGAAGTCCCAGGCCGCATCCTCGAAGGTCATCCGGGTCATCATCTCGCTTGTGGAGTTGCCGGATATCCCAGAGGAGGTCCCGGAGCCGGTGGCCGCGGTCGTACCAGATGTGTCCGTGTCCCAGAAGCATGCCGTCGATACCCTGCCGGTATATCCATAGAATCCCCCGATATAGGATGCTCTTGAATAGGCACCGATCAGGGATGTGATGATGCCGCCGGTGCAGTAGCAGTACGATATTGAAAGGGAATTGAACCCTACCAGACCGCCACAATTGTAGATCCTCCCAGACCTGGCATCGACCTCACCTCGGATGGTACCCGTCGAGTAGCAGTTGGAAATCGTTCCTCCGTTATTCCCGGAAAAGCCACCGAGGGAACTCACTGTTGCGAAGTCGATACCCCTAGCATGACCGACGGTGGGTCCTGATGAATAACTATGCGATATCGTACCTCGGTTATATCCCGCGAATCCACCGAGATTGGAGCAGCTGGAATCCATACCCCAGGTACCTGTCATTGTGGACGACCCCTTCACGGAACCCTTGGCGTAGGAATAGTTCACAGACCCTTCATTGTAACCCACGAAACCTCCGAGATAATAGATGTATGCATCGAAGTCATCTGAGACCGTGACGCTGATGGATCCCAATGAATAGCATTTCGAGACGGCTCCTTTATTGTGCCCCAAGAAAGCACCGACATATGATGAGCTCGCCCCCTGGGGGGTGGCCAAGAGAGATCCAGTGGAGTAACAGGATGAGATCGTACCGCTGCTGAAACCAGCGAAACCACCGGCGTAAGAGCAGGAGTAACCCCTCATCTCCACGGCACCATCACAATGGCTTTCCGATACGGTCCCTCCAGCTATGTTTCCCACGAGGCCTCCCACGTATTGGATATCACCTGTTACTTTTCCGTGGGAAGAGCATCTGGTGATCGTTCCACTGAGATATCCCACCATTCCGCCAACGTACACTCTACCGGATACGGAAGGTCTTGCCACGCAATCCATGATATCCCCCCTGAGCACGCCCACGATCCCACCGATATAGGTCATCCCGTGGACAGAACCGGTGACAGTGCAGTTCTCGATGGAGCCACCTATCGATTCTCCTGCGATGGCTCCCACTATGTCGGAACCCTTGATGGTCGTGCTGGACAGTGTCAGGTTGTGGACCCTTGCTCCATCATTGTATCCGAACAGACCGACATGGGAAATGCCCCTCCGTTCGATGTAGAGGCCGGTTATCGTGTGGTCGTTCCCGTCCAGGCTTCCGTTGAACTTACTGGTGGCATTGCCCACTGGAAGGAAACCGGCCCCGTTGTCCCACAGAGAGGTGCGGGTGGCATCGATATCGTTGTTCAACTTGTAGTGGGCCGTCACGTTGGCGCTCATGTTCTGGAGCTCGGTGACGTTCGAGATCTGGAAGGGGTTGCTCGCCGAACCATCGCCACCCGCGAAGGCGAGGGAGGGACCGGAGAGTGTCATCGTTTCCTCGCCAGGGTCTTCGGGAGACCCGATCGCGGCGAGGTCCGCGCCCAGGAACATCATCAGGCCTATCATTACTACATAATATCGTCTGTCCACCACAGGACCACCCGTTGAAGATATGCCAGCCCGGGAATTTATAATTAATCTATCTGGAGAACGTCAAGGGCGGTGCGCGACAAATGACTGGGTCGTACGCAACAACAGATATTGTGGTGGGGAGATGTGTCGTGCCAATTCATTGTTCGGCGCCATCCTCCACCGTGGGCCACTTCCAAGCGTGCCAGATGATCAGCACGTCGAACAGGATGTAGACGCTCCCAAGATAGAATTGCCAGCCTTCGCTGGCCTCTGACAGGTACCCGATGTCGAACAGCAGGAAGACGGGGGCCACAATGAGGTTGGCCAATCGCGCGTACATGGGCGGTCCCACCAGGCATAGGACGATCATCAAGACTTGGACCACCGCGGTTGTCGGTGCGACGATCAGGATCACGTTATCCGTGATCGGCTCGTTCTCCTGCTGCAGCAGGGAGAGCATGTCCCCGAACGTCCACAGCAGGAAATGGCATATCCAGAACGCAGCGAGCAGTATCCTTATGTTGACCTTAGGGTTCACAAGGACCGCTCCGGTCCCCTCCTCTGGGCTCATCTATTCCTCCCTCCCTCGCCTTTACGGCTTTCGGTTTCTCTTATTTCCAAAACAATTCTAATTGATAAATATATTGGTTGAATCGTTGTGGGACAAAGGTAATGGCGCACTTTGTCACGTGCGCCACAACCTGTCTTGAGCCGTCCGTGACAACGGTATCTGAGAAAGGAACGGGCTCAACTTGTCGCGTACGCCACAACTGCGCCAGAGTCGTACGTTCATGCGTGAACGACTCACCCTTCAATGCCCTGCGAAGATGTCCGCCATGAGCCGGCCCTCGGCCTTCCTGAGGTGCTGCAGTAGGACGGGCTTGCTGATGTTGACCTTCTTCGACAGCTCCTCGCCGTTGATCCGCTTGGGGTAGTCGTAGTACCCGTACTCGTTGGCGGCGGTGAGGACCTCCCTCTGCCTGTCGGTCAGCACCGTCAGGATGTCGCGCCTCTGGTACGCCGCCCTCGTCATCGACATGTTGACCACCTCCCCCACGTGCTTCTTCACCATGGCCATGAACCGGGTGAGGGCCTTCTGGTCGGCTATCACGCTCATGACGAACCTCTCCTCCGATATCAGGTTGGGCGTGGTGTAGATCAGGTCCATGTCGAAGTCGTCTGCCGCGTCCTTGTCGTCCCCCGGGTCGTAGTACTTCACCAGGCACGTGTGGACCTCCCCCTCGGACTTGAGTACGCTCAGCAGCACCAGGTGGCCCCAGGTCTGCGCCCCGTCGATGGACAGGCCCTCCCTCAACGTGCATTCTATCAGATCGACGCAGAGCCCCCGCTCCCGGTCGATCTTCAGGGTCTCCAGGACCTCGTAGGAACTTAAACAGTCGAGGATCGGCCTCAGGCTCCCGACCGTCTTCTCGTTCGGGATCACTTCGAGGACCATCTTCCTCATGGACATCACGATTCCAGTGTTAGTATATAAACTATGATATATGTATTGCTCAAATTCCTAGTATTTTTGTCACCTTTAGAGGAATTAGGAACCAACCCGTGTATGAAGGTGAATAAAATGGTAAACAAAGATAACATGGAGAACCCCGCCCTGGCGCGGAACGAGAGCGTGAGGACGACCGCAACGTCCCTGATGGACCCGATCATCAACATCCAGTTGAAGCTCGCGATATTCTGGGTCGTTCTAATGTTCTTCTATCCTTACAACGATATGATTTCGTTCTTCCGGAAGGACACCGTGGAGGGAGTACTGTCGGGAGCTCCGGGCGGTATCGAGATCACCCCCGTGTTCTTGCTGGCAGCCGCCGTCCTGATGTCGATACCGATCTTCATGATCCTCCTGAGCGTCGTCCTGCCGGCCAGGATCAATCGCCCTGTCAACATCATCGTTGGCATCTTCCACCTTGTTCTCCTGGCAGTCACGGCGACCGTGGGAGACGAGGCCCCCTGGGCCCACTACGCGCTCTACATGGTCTTCGAGGGCCTGATCATCGCAATGATCACCTGGTACGCCTGGAAGTGGCCCACCGAGGGCACCGTTGCGTCCCGGCCCTCAATGAACGTGCAGGTGGCCTAGATAGAGAGCACGCCACGGCCGCGTCGGCCGACGACAAGAGAAGGGCAGGATGGGGATCACCCCCCATCCTGCAATTCAAGTCTACCTTCCTGGGTCGGCCGTTCACTCATCCGCGGGGGCGTCGAAGCCCTTGATGATCAGGTACACCGCGAACACCATCTCCTCCACGGCGATGGGAGCGGCCAGCAGGCTCACGGCCGAGAA
>JAUVRF010000210.1 GCA_030597775.1 Methanobacteriota archaeon
CGGATTCCGCCTCGCCGTATCCCGCCTTTTCGGAATATACCTCGAACACGTCCTCGCATATGTCGGGGGTGGTGCCCCCGTCCCAGGGATGGTCCGAGGGACTGACGTTGGGTATACTGCCGTCGGCGGCGTGGTACTCGGCGCCCCAGTACTCGGCGGCGCGTTCGTTGAACTTGTAGAGGTAGCACCCCCAGGTGAAGGCGATGGGATTGTCCATCTTGACCTCCCTCTCCGGCTCGGTGATGCGAAGGGTGCCCAGGACACGCGTGGAGCTGGAACCGACGATGCGCGCCCCGTCGTGGGGGTCCAAGGATGGGTCCACGGCGGGATTGGCGAAGATCATCAGGGGATACAGGACGCTCCTCGCTATCCAGACAGATGTGTCCACGGGGGTGCCCGCTATCCGGCCGGGCGTGGATGCTCCCACCAGGGCCCTGTCCCAGGCGGTCCCGATGTCGAACTGGCCCGCCACCGTCACGATGGATTCCATGCCCTCGCCATCCAGCCCGAAGGACCCGATGGCGTCGATGACCTGGGAGCCCGTGAGGTACATCGCCCCCACTGGGGCGGGGGATCGACTCTGGTAGGTGCGCAGCCAGTATTCGTTGTGCCACGCGGCCGAGCTTGAGAGACGTGGGTCGCTCTCCGTGATAAGGACGGGACACCCGTGGTTGGCAGCGGCGTATGCGGCCGGTCCGAAGTAGCGGCCGCCCCATTCCTCGCCCTGGGGGTTGTCCGCGTTGCTGTCGGTGTACCAGTACGACCAGGGGTTCAACGTGGTGATGACCACGTCCTGACGCCCCTCGCGTCCACGCTGACCCAGCTTCGCGATGGTGGAGATGAGGTCCGGAAGGTCCGTGTGGGTGGTGACATCGATGCCTGGCTGACCGGCGCCCCTGTGTCCCTCGAGCTGGTCGGACACGATGGCCGTGTGCCCGGTGAGGTCCACCAGTTGCACATCGGTGATGCCCAGGGTGTCCAGGGCCTCGAAGGTCGCGGACGGAACGCCGCTCGGGGTGGCGTAGAGCAGTGGAGCGTTGAGCTCCGATGCCAGGACGGCGGCCTCGGTGGCGCCCACCAGGCCCTCCACCTCTGCCTCGGACATCGGCTCCTCCCACGTGTACTCCACGTCGAAGTCCACCTCGCCGGTGAGACCGTCAAGGGCCACGACCGAGGCGGTGTACATCCCGCTGCCAAGCTCCGAGACATCCAGTTCCTGGTGGCCCCCGGTGTTCCTTCCGAGGGAGGAGGCGATCTCCTGCCCGGACGGCCCCCTGATGAACAGGCCCAGGTCCCGCCCGCTGTCGGCCCATGACAGGCTGAAGACCGCGTTCTTGGTCCCGGGCGCGGGTATGTCCTCGATGGGCACGTCCACGCCACCGTACAGGTCGTAGGTGATGGTGTACTGGGCGGCCTCGAAGACCCGCTGGGACCGATCGGGCCCCTCGGGGAGACCTGCGCCGTTGACGCCCATGGTGGGAATGAATACCACCGCGGCCGTCCACGGGCCCGGTGTGTACACGAAGGACCGGGCGGTGTCCACCGCATCGGAGAAGGCGTTCCACTCGGTGCTCAGGGCGACCATGATCTCGCCACTGTACAGGTGAAGGCCCAGCTCCTTGCCCCGCTGGGTGAGGGCCGGGAACGGACCGGGAGTGGTCCAGTCCATGACGGCCTGGACGTACTTGTGATCGTCACCCACCTGGAAGGAATGGGTTTGCTCCACATGGAAGGAGGGCTCTATGGTACCCGTGAAGGTACCATGACCGGGCGCGACGGAGGGGACGGTGCCCGAGAGGTTGCCGCTCACGCTCACATCGACGGGTTCCACCGTCGGGTCCAGGACCGCTACGACCCCGGTGCGTGCCCAGTCCCAGTTGGCGGTGGCGATGCGGGCCGCAGCGCCCGGTGCCGCGCCGCCCTCCAGGACCACCAGTTCCTTGGAGAACCACTTGGACTGAAGGGTCTCGGCCTCCGACCGGGGAACACCGACCGTCATCAGGGAACCGAGCTGTCCCCCGCATGCGGTCACATAGTCCTCCATGAGGTACTCGATGCCCACGCCACCGTCCAGGGCGGTCTGCTCGACGGTGGGGGATTCCATAGGAGCCTGGTAGAAAAGAAGGGGCGAGGAGATCGACATCCCGTCCTCCTCCGAATAGAAGGTGGAGGCGGGAACGGCGGCCAGGTACGCGAGGTCGTCGGCCAGGTCCCGAGGGTCGAAGGCGATCAGGGTCGCCCTCGCCACCGGGGCCGAGGACCTCTCGGCCACGCTGAAGAAGCCTACCGTTCCGACCGGGTCGGAAGGGCTCACGGAGCCCCCGCCGCCGGCGGCGGAGAGGTAGGGGGCGACGATCATCATGACGGCGATGGATACGATGACCAAGTGCATCCGGTTGGAGAGGCCGTCGTACCTTCCCCATACCTTCCGTATCCTATCCTTGACCATCTGGACATACTCCGCTGACCATCGACGGAGGTCATAATGCGTGGCGGGATAATAATATGTTGCCTGGAGGACACCATTCCACTTTCTCTCTACCCCCCCGTTGAGCCATATATACCCGTGGGACCCTCGGTGGGCCTAGAAACGGGAGAGATTGAGATGGAAAGCAGCCTTGCCTTCGAATACGAGCGAGCCACCAAGAACAAGTACAGGTTCCGTGAGGCCTCGGATGAGCCCGTCATGGGAACGATCTACATATCCAAGGACCACTTCGAGGAGCGACCTGACAAGCTAGAGGTGACCCTCAGGGTCTTGGATCGGTGATCGCATCCAGCGCGCCACGGGGGGTCTCAACCCTCTAGGAGGATCTCGTCGTCGTAGATCTCCTCCAGCTGGCGGAGTCGACCCGCCTCCTCGTTCCTTATGGACCTGAATATACCCGCGACCTCCTCGACGGGCGTCATCGCCGCCACCTGGGTGAAGAAGCTCACCACCCGCTCCTGACGCTTCATGGCGATAGTTAGGACGTCCTGGAAGTCCGAGTCCTCCTTGAGCTCCACCTCGCGAAGGTACTTGCTGATCCCCAGGTTCTGGGGGGCGTCCTCCCTGGCAAGCTCCTGGGCGATGAGGTCACAGGTCGCCTCCTCCTCCAATAGAAGGGCTTGCAGTTCGTCCACCCGCATCTGGATGTCGTCCCGGAAGGCCTCGAAGACACTTCGTATCTCCGGCCTCTTCATGAGAGGTGCGACCTGGATGTAGAACTCCAGCAGGTCCTGCTCCCGCTCTATCGCCATCATGACCGCGTTCTTGCACATCTCGTCGAGTTCCATGGTTCTCACCTCTGTGGAAGCGTGATGGGTCCGAGGACCCCCCACTATGTCCTCGACGGCTCACGGTCTTCACACATAATAGGTTTTATCCCATCGAGGCAAGGGGTGGCGCCCGCAGCGGTCGGGGGTCCTGGAATGAACAATATAAATAGTACGTTGCACTAGTCCTGTTCAACATCCAGGGGTGTTGATTTGAAGACCGCCAGGTACCTGCTCTTGTTCACCGTAGCCCTCCTGTTGCTTCCAACCCTCTCTCCCGAGGTCGGAGCCTCGCCTACCGTGATAGACACCTTTACCGGTGACGTCACGGAGGCGACGCTGAACTTCACCAAGGGCCTGGGGAACGACAGTTTGAGCATTGAACTCCCCCTCGGCGCGACCATCATGTCCGCCGAGGTCGTGTTGGAGGGGGTCGAAGGGACCGCCGACGAATCGTCGACCCTCAACTTCACCAACGGGGTTGTGGGCACCGACGTCTGGGCCTACTACAACGAGGGACGGAACATCTATCCTCTGACCGTCGACCCCGGGAACCACCAGTGGAACAAGGCACAGAACACCGATATCAAGCTCATCAAGGCACTCGACCAACAGATATGGGAGACCGCCACCGTGGACCAACTAGCTGGACAACCACCCGGCGCCTATCCCATCCAACTCTACAGATTCTTACCCAACGCGGCAGGGGCCAACAACATTACCGTAGCGTGGAATGGATTGGCCTACTGCACGATGAACAAGACCAACATGTTCCACGTCGAGATGTGGTTGTACAACCACACAGACAAGGAATGGATCCAGGTGAGGGAGTACAACAACAACAGCACAGCCGAGCTTTTGGTGTGGATGAACTACACCTTCGACCTCCCCTCCCCTTTCGTCTCCCCCACTGGTGACATCGACGTGGCCATTGTCGGAACGCCCTCAGAGTGGGCAGGTCCCATGATACCGGGATTCGCCGAGGGCTACCTGTATACCGACTCCATCGCGGTGCACGTCACCTCCGCCTGGTGTCTCCAGTACCCGCGGCCTGTTTCCCTCTTCACCCCCGACATGGAGATCGCGACCCTTTCCGGCCCCGTGACCGAC
>JAUVRF010000244.1 GCA_030597775.1 Methanobacteriota archaeon
CCGTCCGTGCCCTCGAGCCTCAGGCCGTACAGATCGCCGTCGATGAACATCACGCCCGTAATAGAGGCGTTGTCGGTCTGGACCAGCACGCCCCGGGAGACGGGTCTGGCCCCCATGCCGCTCATATTGGTGTTGAGGAGGACAAGTTTGGAACCGGGCTTGGCGATGAAGAAGTAACCCCGGGAGGGGTTCCCCCTCATAACGGTCGACCGGTCCTTGTCCGAGGGGGTCGCTTTGTAGTCCTCGATCCTCAAGGTCCCGCCATCCTCCACTGTGATGCCGTTGGTGCCCTCGACGGACCCTGAGTACACCTGCAGGGTCACGTTCCGGAGCGTCAGGTTACCACCGTCGGATACCTTCAGGCTACCCCTCAATTTGACGGTCTGGTTCTCCAAGACGGTGGTGTCAGCCACCGTCCAGTCCCCGGTGGAAGGAGGGTCCGTCTGGGCCGCTGCGGGGCCCAGGAGCAGTACCGCAGAGGCTACGAGGAGGAGCAGCAACGATACGGCTAGAACAATTGGTCTAATGGTCGGAGACCCCCTGGGGACTGGTGGCATCCATTAGGGCGGGACCATTTAAGGATATCGCTGGCGTTCCCTTTATATAGCCCCTTGTCCCTTTCAGGCCCCGCGAAGCGGGCCCATGGTCTAGGGGTTATGACACCTGTCTCACACACAGGAGGTCGCCGGTTCGAATCCGGCTGGGCCCACCATCCTTCCATTCTTGTCTACAAACCCTTTTGACATCGAATATCGATGTCGTTCCAATAGGGCGATCCCACGCAAGGAGGAGGACTACACCATGGAACTCGAGGTAACAGCTGCGCTCGTCACCGTCTTCATGCTCGCAGTGACCGTCCTATCGGCACGCTCGTACCGGAGGTCGGGAAGCAGGAAGGTGCTCATCGTGACAATCGCCTTCGGTCTGTTCACCCTGAAGGGGGCGCTGATCTCCTACGGACTGATGCAGGAGGAGGTCGCATGGGAGGAGCTGCTCCTCTTGGCCCTGGTGATGGACGCCCTGGTGGCCATCCTCCTGTTCGTGGCCGTGATAGCGAGGAAGGGAGGAGCGTAGCGTTCCGATGGCCAGCAAGGTCCTGGAGCTGGAGATCAGGCGGGACATCTACGACCTGGTCCGGAGGACACCCGGATTGCACATGCGGGAGTTACAGCGCCAATCGGACCTGTCCATCGCCCTCACGGAGTACCACCTGAGACAGCTCGAGGACGCGGAGCTCATAGTGTCCATCATGGAGGAGGGCTACAAGCGCTACTACCCCACCACGGGGGCCGATGGCGGAAAACTGGCCCTCGGGGGTGACGAGAGAAGGATGGTGGGGCTTTTCAGGCAGGCCATCCCCCTCCAGGTGACCCTGCTCCTCCTCAACAGGGACAGCGCCACCAACTCCGAGATCGCGGACGAGCTGGGCATCTCCCGCTCCCGGCTCTCCTTCCACCTGAACAAGATGATGAGACAGGGGATCCTCCGAAAGCTGACCCGCTCGGAGGGACGTGGATACGCCCTGGTCGACCACAACAAGACCCTCAAGCTGCTGATCGCCTATCGACCATCCCCCGACCTGCTGGACGAGTGTGCCGACCTGTGGGATTCCCTTGAGATATGAGGATTTGATATGCATCCAGAAGGAAAGTTCACGACCTGTACCAAAGTTCAAGACTTGGCAAATAACCGTTATATATGGTCAGTTCAAGTAGTAAAGGAACGATGATAGATATGCGTGCACCCTTCCCCAAGAAATCCGGACCGTCAATGCCCATAAAGACCGCGGTCCTGTTACTCATTACCATAATGCTCCTGGCACTCCTGCCTGCCACCGCCATGGCAGCGGGCCCACCCGAGGGCTCCGGCTCCGGGAGCGGTGGTGACGGCCAGGGCCAGGGAGGCCCACCCGACCGCGACGTGGACGTGGAGGTCGAGCCCACGCGGGCCCGCATCAGGTCCAGTGTCCAGGGGAGCGATGGCGGCGGCGACGAGCTGGATTACGAGATAAAGGCCCAGAACCAGCTCTCCATCGAGATGCAGTACAGGAACCAGGCCGAGTCCGAGCAGGCCAACGTCCAGATGACCATCACCTTCAGGCAGATGCTGGAGTACGAGGACATGGACGGCGATGGACAACTGGGTCCCGGGGACGAGATCGTCTCCACCTACGACCTGGAGAAGGCGCAGTGGGAAGCCCTCGAGCACACCGACGAGACCACCGACGGTGGCAAGAAGGTGCACACCATCACCGCCCGCACCAGGGACGGCGTCTTCGTAAAGGAGACGGCGACCACCGAGACCCAAACCCAGACCCAGTGGGGGGAGATGTCTCCGAACCAGATGAAGATCGACCTCATCGTCGATGAATTCCCGTGGACCCGGGCAAACACCCGCCTCGCCCTCCGGGCGACGGTGGAGAACGAGGGCACCATCACCCACATCGCCGACCCTGCCCAGCGCCAGTACATGGGCGAGAACGAGGCCGGCATCGAGTCCAACGACGGCGACGACGTCGGTTTCTACACCTGGGTCCGCTCGGCGGACGTGGACGGCACGTCCTCGCAGGTCAAGGCCCGCGTCTCCAACGACGTCGAGGGCACCACACTTCAGTTCAATTACGAACAGGGCGACTACATCATCCACGATCCTAAGCTGGGGGTCCCGATGCTGGACGAGGGACTGTTCGAGGTCATGGAGCGGCTCATGCCCTACCTTGCCGCTCTGGGCGCTGGCGCCATAGTCATCGGCGCGACCGTCTTCTGGAGGAAGCGGACGGACTGAGCTGCGCACGTTGAACACGTCGTAGGCATCGTCCGCTGATATTGTACATCAGACTCCAGCCTGGGCTCCGTCCCCCGGGGGTGGATCCCCCGAGACGTGCCCCGGCCCTTTTAGTAGAACGCGATAGGTGATCAGCATGGTTGGGAATCTGAACGTAAACAGGATGGGAACGCGCACCAGAGCCGTATGGGCCCTGGTGTTCGTGGCAACGGTGGCGTTACTGGCCGTGATGGCCATGGCATCCACCGATACTGAGGCACAGGAGACCAAGGACATCACTCTGTACCTCCACAACACAACGGTATCGAAGGACATCGGCGATGTGGTCACCTTCCGGGTCATCAATACGACCAGGGGGACGACGGGGCTCGCCATCACACAACCCACTATCCTGGCCACACACCAGGACTGGTACCTCTACCCCGCCCTGGCAGATGATGTCACCTTCAATGGCCGGATCTCCATGTACATCTGGGCCCTCCGGACCGTCCGGATGGGTGACAGCACCCAGGCGACGATGATCTACGAGCTCTACGACGTGGACGACACGGGAGCGAAGGTCAGCCGGATCGCGCGGGGCATCACCAACGTGGACATGCCCAACTACTGGAAGCAGTACACCGTCTCGAACATATCGGTAGCGAACTACACCGTCCCCAAGGGGCACTTCCTGCTCCTGGAGTACGAGCTCCAGGGCTCCTCCTCCAACAATTATCAGGTCGCGTGGGGGGACCTCAACTACAGGTCGAAGATCGTGATCGAGTGCCAAGACTACCTGCTGGTGGACGAGGTGCAGGTGATCGACCAGGCCGGCCTTCCCGCCTACGTCCTCGACATGGACGTGGAGGACAAGGACGTGTCCTTCACGGCCGACGTGACCGACCCCTTCGGAGGGTACGACGTGCGGGGCGCGAACGCCATCCTCGTGGGACCAGGCGGGCGAGTCCACATCGACGACGTGGTCATGACGAGGACCGCGGGCTACTTCACATCGTACGTGACATCCTTCGGCCTCGCCTGGAACTACTCTGGTTACCCATCGGGCATGTACAACCTGACCGTCAGCTCCTTCGACAACACGGGTTACTACTACAGGTTCCCCGCCCATCCGGACAACGAGACCTACGGGGGGCACCTGGAGAGCCTGACCATCGC
>JAUVRF010000379.1 GCA_030597775.1 Methanobacteriota archaeon
ACATGCGACCTGGAAGGACGTGGACGTGTTGGCCACGACCCATGGGTTGACCGATGACGAAACGGTCCAGATGGTGGCATCGGTCCACCACCCCGTAGTGCACCTGGTGGATACCGGGGGCCTCGACCTGGCCAACGCGGAGATCACCATGACCCTGGCGGGCACAGGGGCCGTGCTGGCGGCCGGCATTACAGATGGCAGCGGCAGCGTCGCCTTCAGACTGCCCGGGGCCGACTACACGGTGACCGCCCGCTGGCAGGACACCGGGGTCCTCGAGGCCGCGATCACCGTGGACGGTAATGGCCCCTATATCCTGACGGCCTCGGTGCACCACCTGACCTTCCATGTGGAGGACGACGCCGGGATCGACCTAGAGGGCGCGACCGTATCCGTCACCAATGGCACGACGGGCCTGGTCCTTGGCACCGGCTTCACCGATGCCTCGGGGATGTTGACACTGCGGCTGCCCGAGGGGTCCGCCGATGTCGAGGTCTGGTGGAGGGCCACCTTGGTCCATGCCGAGTCTGGTATATCCCTCGAGGAGGGTGCTGGGTTCCAGGTCCTGGCGACCGTCCACTACCTCACCGTCAAGGTGGTTGGCTCTGAAGGCGCCAGCGTTCCCGGGGTCGACGTGAACGTCGAGGCGGGTGACGAGGCCATCGCCTCGGGCCGTACCGACTCCAAGGGGGCCGTCGTGTTCCGACTGCCCGGTGGAGAGTACACCGTGAGGATGGCCCTGACCACCACCCAGCACATGACCGCCATCGAGGCCGATCGGTCCGAGGACATGACCCTCAACGAGACCATGACCCTGCAGTTCGACCTCACAGACGAGGAGTACCCGATACCGGTGTACAGGACCAATCTCTTCCTCGTCATCATCCTCTTCGTGGTGACGGTGGTCGTGCTCTTGCTCCTCATGCGCACCCTCGTATCGAGGGAGAGGGCCAATGCCCTCTCCCAGGTCGAGGAGGAGAAGCCCTCGGACGCGGTCGACCTTCTGGACCTGGAGATGGAGGACGAGTTGGCGGTGGAAGGCCCCCGCGACCCCCTCGATGACCTCGTGGGCGAGGCAGAGATCGAGCTTGAGGATAAGGACTAGTACGCACTGGAAGAGGTATCTCGAGAGACAGTGGTGCATCGTGCCAGTGGAGCTTGACCTGCCGGACTGACCCTTTCCAGGTGGAGAGCCAGGGGTTGGTGATCGGGACGAGGGCGATGGTGATCCCTACCTGGGATGCCCGCATTCGATCGTTCTCCACATCGATACCTGGGTATTCGGCCTGTTGGCCATCGATCGGCGGGCCATCCCAATGCGTAAACGTCATATAGCGACCTGGACATAGGTCATATCCATGCTCGAGCGTCTGAGGGAGCTGCCGATCCTGGGCAAGCTCCTCTCCCGGCCGATCCTCGCCGCATTGATCGCATTCGTCATCATCATCGCGGCATTCGGCTCGGTATCGTTATCCCAGTACTCAGTTCCGGACTCGCCCGAAACCCGGGAGACCGCCCAGTGGCTCACCGTCCACTACGTCTCCATGGACAACAACCTGGACGCCTTCGGCGAGTGGCAGGCCGACCTCAACTCCCTGGAGATGATCGGTTCCACGCCCGAGGGCCAGCACATCGCACTCTACGACGGCGACGAGGACGGGGACACCGTCGTCCAGTACGTCCTCGAGGGTGGGGTCGAGGAGACCCCGACCGACCAGATGGACCAGGGATGGGGCGCCGAGATGAACCTGGGCGACCCCGAGACCCTCTCCGCGTTCATCGTCTGGGCGGCCACCGAGTACCCCGCCGAGAACATCTGCCTGGTGCTCAACAACCACGGTGGTGGATGGTTCGGCATCTGCTGGGACGACACCGACGAGGACTACCTCACTCCCGGAGAGGTGGCCGAGGCCCTGGAGGCTGTAGAGTACTCCCTGGGACGCCAGGTAAATGTGATCATCACCTACGCCTGCCTGATGGCCTCGATCGAGTTCGCCTACGAGATCTCCGGCCATGCCGACTACCTCATCGGCTCCGAGACATTCTCCTGGGGCAGCGAGGTCCTGGGTCCAGACGAGTACCTCATCGGCAACTACCCGTTCGATGCCATCTGGGGCCCTGTCAAGGACGAGCCCGGGATGACCCCCAAGGAGTTCGCCATCCACGTGGTCGACGCCTTCCAGATGTACGGGCCATGGAACGCCCCAGAGATGCTTGTCTACCGCGACTACTCCTCGGACACCGTTTCGGCCATCGACCTTGACGCGATCCCCGCTCTGGTGATGGCCGTCGACAAGCTGGGCCTGGAGCTGGAGCGGTCGGTCACCAGCATCGGCAAGACCGTGAGCCACGCCCAGCTCATCAACCGCGTCATCGGCAGCCCCCAATCACCGGAGGAGTACTGCACCGAGTCTTTCTCGGGGCAACCCGACTACATCGGCCAGGGCACCTTCGTGAACTACGACCTGCTGGACCTCGTCGAGCAGCTTGACAAGTGCGACATCCGCGGCCTGTGCGAGGACCGCACCCTGGACGAGGTCAGGGCCGCCGCCGGCGCCGCCATCCTGGCGGAGCGACATGGCACCGACGAGTCCCTGGGCCATCACGTGGACGCCCACGGGCTGTCCATCTGGCTGCCCTACAGGTCCACCGCCTACCGGGACTCCTACGAGACCACGGCATTCGCCCAGGACACCAGCTGGGACGAGTTCCTCAAGGCCGTCAACGTGCTGTGATGACCCTTGTCCTCGGGCCGCCTTGTCTCTCAACGCGTCATATCCAAAAGTATAAGATGAGTCGAGATATCTCACGGGCCAACCTGAGGTGTGATTATGGCCGATGTCGTGTTGAACGGTGACGGGC
>JAUVRF010000516.1 GCA_030597775.1 Methanobacteriota archaeon
CGCCGACGAGGGCCTGGTGCGCGGCCTCAATCCCAATGTGCAGATGACCTTCTACGAGCGGATCACCGAGGACCGACCCTGCTGTCGGGCCGACCTTGTCATGACCACCGCGACGGAGGAGGCCTGAGGACATGAAGGCCATCGTGGTGGGCTCGGGTGCCGGCGGGGCCACAGCCGCGAGGGAGTTGCAGGGGAGGGGGCTCGACGTGACCCTGCTGGAGGCGGGCTCGCCCTTCAAGCCCTTCACCCGGCGCATCGGATGGGCGACGGGCGCCAGCAGGATGGGCCTGCTGGGCAGCGAGCGCACCATCACCCGGTTCTTCCCTCCCATGAGGACGGTCCGTGCCTCGGACGAGCTGGTCCTGGTGCGAGGGGTGACCACTGGTGGCACCACGACCATCACCTGCGGGAACCTGGCGCGGGCCGACAAGGGTCTGCGGGAGATCGGGCTCGACCTCACTCCCGAGTTTCAGGAGCTGGAGCGCGAGGTGGGCGTCACCCCTGTGCCCAGGGACAGGTGGAGGCCGGTCTCCTCGGCCATGTTCGAGGCGGCCGGCGACCTGGGCCTCGACCCCGCTCCCACGCCCAAGGCGGTGGACATGGACCGTTGCGTGTCCTGCGGACTGTGCGAGCTGGGGTGTGCCACAAGGGCCAAGTGGGACACCCGCACCTTCCTGGGGGACCTCACCGCGAGGGGAGGTAGGGTGATGACCAACTCTCCCGTCAGGCGGGTCATCGTCGAGGGAGGTCGTGCCGTCGGGGTGGAGGTCGCCAGGGGGCGATCTGCGGAGCGGTTCGACGCCGACGTGGTCGTGCTTGCGGCGGGAGGCATCGGCAACCCGCCCATCCTGAGGGCGTCGGGCCTGGAGGTCCGGGACGGCCTGTGGGTGGACGTGGTAATGACCGTGGCGGGCACCAGCAAGGGCTCGCGAATGCTCGAGGAGCAACCGATGGTGTGGTCCACCGACAGGGGGAAGTTCATGCTCTCCCCGTACTTCGACCTCCTGGCCCTCTTCTTCCACAAGCCCTGGAGGGGGCGGTCGGTCCGGGACCACGTGGGACTGATGGTGAAGGTGGCCGACTCGTCTGAGGGCACGGTGGAGGCGGACGGGACCGTTCGCAAGACCCTCACCGGGGAGGACGTACGACGCCTGGACGAGGGACGTGACCTGGCGATCAAGGTCATGGAGGGGGCCGGTGTGGAGGGTCCCTTCGTGGACGGTCTCCTCAACGGGGGCCATCTGGGGGGCACCGTCCCCCTCTCCCGGGAAGACGTGGACGGGATGCGCCCAAGCCACCTGCCGGAGGGGCTATGGGTGGCGGACCTGTCCCTGGCGCCCAGGTCCCAGGGCCTGCCAACTGTGCTCACCGCGGCCGCCCTGGGTCTCCGGGTGGCGCGCAGGATTGTCGATGGCGCCGGTCCGGGAGAATGACCCCCTGGCCTCCATATGTCCGGACGGTCTGGACGAACGTTCGTCCGTTCCTCTCATTTAATGAGAGACGTGCCAAAGTCTTGATATATTCTCTAACCTTAGGAATAATGAGAGGGTGAACGTTGCATGAGCTCCTCATCTATTGATTACAAGAGCATACTTGGGCGGACGGCCCTGATCGGCCTCATGTTCATGGTCATGCTTACCATATCCATGATGGCTGGGGCCTACGTCAACCATCCCGACTACAAGACCGGCGCTCCAGGCGAACAGACCTGCCAGCAGTGCCATGACGACTACGCGCTCAACTCTGGAAATGGATATGTCGCCCTCACCGGGCTCCCGGAGCGTTACGAGCCAGGCAAGGCCTACGTCCTGACGGTGACGGTCTACCATCCTGACATGACCCGGTTCGGATTCGAGATCACCGCCGTCGCCGAGACCAGCGGCGAATCTGCCGGGTCCTTCGCATGCGTGGATTCAGCGCAGACGATGGTCTCAGGGAAGTACATCAAATCCTCTCGCAAAGGCCTCATGTGCGACGTGACCGGCATGAAGTCCTGGCAGTTCCAGTGGAACTCGCCGTCGAAGGCCGACAGCGCCGTCACGTTCTACGGAGCGGGAGCCGCATGTGACA
>JAUVRF010000563.1 GCA_030597775.1 Methanobacteriota archaeon
GGCCTGTACTACTACCTGTGGAGCCAGGCCCGGGAATTGGCGAGGTCGCCAAACGACTGGGTGGTGGACGTCTCCGGCAAGCTCCACGACTGGAGACCCGAGGTTGCCGACTTCTTCCTGGACCGGCAGCTGCCCAACGGTGGTTGGCCCGGCAATCCCCAGAAGGGATGGAGGGAGGATGAGCGCGAGCTGGCGGGCATCTACGCCCTCCTCACCCTGCAGACGGGCTACCTCATGGCTCCAGACCCCGAGCTGACCATCGAGGTCTCGGGCGGGGACATGGTCCGGTTCATCGACCTGGAAGGGCGGGTGTTGACCACGGACGTGACCCGTGGGCTCACCGTGACCGACGACAGCCTGACCTGCACCGACCCCGAGACCTTCCGCAAGGTCTGGGTCTCCATCGACGGCTCCGATGGTGACACTGCCACTGTGACCGCGACCGGCAACTGGGGAGACGACCGGACGTCCAGGACCAGCAGGACCATCGTGCTGGGAGATTCGGGTAGCTCCGCCCTGGTGGCCACCGGAGGTTTCACCGGACCCTTCGGTATCAACATCGTCGCCTTCGACCGTGGCCCGGTGCTGGAGCTCGAGGACCCGGGACCCCTGGAATTGGTCAGGGGAGAGACCGGGGTCATCAAGATCGACCTCCTCGAGACCTCCGGGAACGGTCCCGTGACCGGCATCATGCTCATATCCCATGTCGGCGAGGGCATCGTGGCCGACGTGGACGAGCAGTCCATCACCGTCCCTGCAGGGGATAAGGGCCAGCTGGGCCTCACCATCTCCGTGTCCGAGGACGTGAAGGCGACCAACGACTGGACCATGGTCCTCGTCTCCTCGACGGCACCCCCGGTACCCATCGAGGTCGAGGTCGTCGAGCCCGGGGAGATATGGCAACCCACCATCCTCTACTGGTCCATCCTGGGGGTGCTGATCCTCATCATGATGATATTCTTCCTTCTGCCCACGAGGGCGAAGCCGACCATCGTGGACGATGACGCCCTGCTAGAGGAGTAACCCTTTTCTGCGGCTGCACCGTATCGGGGGCGGGGACTGCATTGGCAGACGCGTACGACGTGGTCATCGTGGGCTCGGGGCCCGCCGGGATGTTCGCTGCGAGGGAACTCAACGACAGGGGCATCGGGAGCATCCTGCTCATCGACGAGGGAAAGACGGCGCGGAAGCGACATTGCCCCATGGAGATCGACGGCGTCTGCCACACGTGCGAGATCTGCAACGTGATGCACGGTGTGGGGGGTGCGGGCACCTTCTCCGACGGTACCCTGAACCTGCGGCCAGACATCGGAGGCGACCTCCGTGACCTCACCAAGGACGACAAGGCCGCTTGGGACCTGGTCAAGTACGTGGACGACATCTGGGTCGAGTACGGCGCTCCTCCCATCACGGAGAGGCCCGACCCGGAGGTCGTGGAGAACCTGATGCGAAGCGCGGCGGAGTACGACGTCCGCTTCATCGACATCCCCCAGCGGCACATAGGCTCGGACTACAGCAAGAAGCTCATCGACGATTTCGAGAGGGACCTCCGCGGCAGGGGCTTGGAGTTCCTCCTGGAGACCGTCGTCGAGGACATCCTGATCGAGGACAGGCAGTGCAAAGGCGTCGTCCTCGCGGGAGGCAAGGAGATCCGGGCGAAGGCCGAGCTCCTTGCGATGGGCCGCGTGGGTTCCAGCTGGCTGGACGGACTGGTAGTCAAGCATGCCATCAACGGCCACTTCGCACCAATGGACATCGGCGTCCGCATCGAGGTCGCAAACATAATCATGGACCCGATAACCTCCGTGAACCGCGACCCCAAGTTCCACATCCGGTCCGACA
>JAUVRF010000059.1 GCA_030597775.1 Methanobacteriota archaeon
CCTCCGCCAGGTCAACGTCACCGACACCAGGGGCAACGCCATAGAGGTCGTCGTGCACCCCTACCAGGCAGCCCGCATGGTCACCACCCTCAACGACATCTACTGCAGGAACACCAACGGCACCGCCCTCTCCATCACCTTCACCTCCGACAGGAGCCAGCCCCTCTGGGGCGAGCTCTCCGGCCAGGGCATCACCCTGCTCGACCAGGTCGGTGGCATGGTGCTCTACGAGCACTCGGGCAGCCTGACCGACCTCACCATCAAGGGCTCCACCGACTTCGACCTGCACAAGGTCGACAACCGGGTGCCCCCGGACGAGACGGGCATCCTGGAGCTCCACTCCGCCGCCATGGACCGCCAGAAGGTGGACGTGGCGGGAGCCGGCTCCCTGTGGGTGTTCAACGCCCTCCACGTCAGGGTGGAGTGGCAGAACGGCATGGCGGCCCTGGGCGCGGGCGTGCAGGTCCAGGACCGGACCTTCCAGGTCGTTGCCGTGGGACATGTGGACTCCGAGTCCGGCATGGACCCGGTGGAGCTGCTGGCCTACATCCTGGAGGCCGAGGAGTTCCGCTCACGCAGCCCCTTCATCGTCAACATCACGTTCCTGGACCTGGAGCAGACCGGGGTGTGTTCCCTCGACGAGCCCGCCACCGTCCGCATAACGGTCCATGACCGCGTCGCGCCCTCCGTGGTGATCCTCGAACCCGCCGACGGTGCGGCCCAGAGGGCCTCCTTCTTCGAGATCCGGGGCTCCGCCTTCGACGCCCACGCGGGCCTCCACGAGATCCGTTACCGCATCGACGGCGGCGAGTGGGTCACCGTGGGCTCGGTATCGCCCTTCCGGACCACCGTGGAGGGTGTCGAGCCAGGAGCGCACGAGCTGGAGGTCGAGGTCTCCGACCGCGCTGGGAACGTGGCCAGGGAGCTGGTCCGGATCGAGATAGACAACCAGCCGCCCAGGCTCGTCGTGGTCAGCCCCGAGGGCGACATCCTCACCCGGGACCCCACCCTCATCGTCCGCGGCGAGACCGAGGACGGGGCCTCGGTGTCCATCAACGGGGTGGACGTGGAGACCCTCCACGGGCTCTTCATCGCCTCGGTGCGTCTGGATGAGGGTCCCAACACCGTCACTGTCGTGTCCATGGACCGGCTCTCCAACGTTGCCACCATCCGGTTCACCGCCATGCTGGCCACCGTCGAGCCCTTCCTGGACATCCAGAGCCACGAGGACGGGGACTGGGTCTCCACCACAAGTATCATCATCTCGGGCATCATCGAGGCGGACTGCGTCCTCTCGGTGAACGGCGAGGTCGTGACGGTGGACGACACGAACTTCACCGCACCCGTGCAACTGTCGTCCGGGGAGAACGTGGTCATCCTCAGGGCCGTCGACCCCGCTGGCAACGTCTACACCGAGGAACTGAACCTCCACGTGGCCAACGAACCCCCCTGGATAAACCTGGAGGCTCCCTTGGAGGGAGCCCAGTACGCCCAGGGGGAGGTCCGGGTCCTGGGCACGGTCCAGCCCGGCTCGACCGTCACCGTGAACGGCCGCAGGGTCACCATCAAGCAGGGCCTGCTGGACGAGCTGCTCATCCTGCCCGAGGGCCTGTCGACCATCATCATCGAGGCCGAGGACACGGCGGGCAACGTGCGGACCATCTCCCGGGTGGTCGCCGTGGACACCATCGACCCCGTCATCACGCTGGGCCCAGTTCCAGAACGCACGAACGACCGGTCGCTCGCGTTGACGGGAACCGCCGAGGGGGCCACCCACCTCACCATCGACGACGTACCTGTCACCATCGGGCCCAATGGCACATTCTCCATAAACCTGACCCTCGTGGAGGGGTCCAACACCATACGCCTGCTGGCGAGGGACGGGGTGGGTCACGAGGACCGGGCCACCGTCGTGGTGGTCCTAGACTCCACCGCTCCCTTCCTCCGCCTGGTCCTGCCGGACATGGTGAACGATGGCAATGGCAGCTGGGTCTCGGACGAGAGGACGGTCACCGTCCAGGTCGTGTCCGAACCCGGGGCCAGCATCACACTGAACGGCGTGTACATCCTGGTGGGCGACGACGGCACCGCCAGTGTCGACGTGACCCTCAACGGTAACGGCGACCCCACCACGATCAGGATCCTGGCCGTGGACGAGCTGGGCAACTCCAAGGAGATAGAGTACCGGGTGACCTACGAGGAGGCCGGCAGCGCGGAGACGAGCTTCGACCTGCTCACGTTGCTGTCCACCGTGATCATCGTGGTCCTCCTGGTCGTCACCGTGATAACCGCCATGCGCTACCGGGGCCTGGCCAAGCGCATGAGCCGCCGACGCCGGGGACCACGACCGCCCAACGGCCGCCGACCGAACGGCAACGGCAACGGCAATGGCAGTGGCAATGGCAACGGAGGTGGACACTGATGCGACCCCGGGCCTTCCTGCTGCTCGCGATGGTGGCCCTCGTGGCAGTCGCGGCCCTGGCCGCCGCCGAGTGGTCGGGAACCGCACCCCCGGCGGACGGGACCAGCGACTGGCTGGTCGTCACCGACACCACCGTCACCGGCGAGGAGGTGAGCACCTCCGGCGACATCAGGGTCATGCCGGGCAGTCAGCTCACCCTCTTGGGAGCCAGCCTTCTCTTCACGGGCGATGACGACCCCTCGATCACCGTCGAGAGGGGAGCATCCCTGGTGATGGAGGATAGTACGATCTCGGCGACGGACGGCACCTGGTACACCTTCCACGTGCGGGGCTCCGCCACGATAGCGGACTCGGACATCTCGGGCACCATGGGTGGCATCCAGGCCCACTCCGACGACCTGATCATCCGGGGTAGCCACATACACCACGGCCTCGGGCCCGGTGTCGAGCTCTGGGGCCACGACGCCACCATATCGGGTTGCGTCATCGACAACGTCGACATAGGCATCTCGTCCGTGGCCATGAACGACGACCTAGAGGACTCGGTGGCCCTCGCTGCCGGCTGGTCCGTCACCCTGTCGGACACCACCCTCTCGGCCAAGACCTACGGCATGTACCTGTACTGGAAGAAGAGCCTCTCGGGCACCCTGGACCTGGACTTCATCACCACCTTGAACAACGTCACTATCACCAAGTCGGCCAACGCGGGCCTGTACTGCTACGTGGACCTCTACGTGAACAAGGGCTCTGGCACCCTGGACGAGCTGTTCGAGCTCACCTGGACCGGTGGGTCCTCCACCCAGAACGGGGGACCGGGCATCTACGTTTACCACTACATCAAGCCATACTACCTGAACGCCAGGGTCAACTGCGAGAACAGGATCACGTTGCAGAGCGTGGACATCACCTCGAACGCTGGTGAGGGCATCTACCTCGAGGACACCCTCTACCAGGACCGCGGCAGCGGCACCAGCACCACCTACAAGCAGTCCATGACGCTCACCGACTGCAAGGTGAGCAACAACGCCAAGTCCGGCATCTACCTGAAACGCCCCCGCACCATCTACTACGTGTACGGCACCAGCGCCAAGACCCGCAACACCGCCCTCACCCTGACCGACTCCGAGGTCAAGAGCAACGGCGAGAACGGCATCTACATCGACGACAACCACTACTCCTACAGCACCCGTGGCAAGTTCATCTGGTACAACTACCTGACGCTGAGGGGCGCCACCATCTCGGGCAACGCCCAGGACGGCATCTTCTACCTGCTCTACGAGCGCCTATACTACGGCGACAAGACCGGCGTGGACTACCGCAACTACTTCGACTTCCAGGACTCCACCATCGGCTCGAACGGTGGCAACGGCTTCGACATGCAGACCTCGGGCTACATGTACTACCACGGCAACATGGGCTTCCGCAACGACCTCAAGATCCTCCGGAGCCGCATCCACAACAACACCGAGCTCGGGGGCTACGCCTACCTCTACACGTACGGCTACGACTGGCAGTACACCTTCAGCCGCACCGGCACCTACACCTTCGAGGACAACGTGATCGAGGACAACCAGGGAGGCGGCGTGTACGCCCGCACCTACGGCTACTCGTACAAGCAGGTCACCAACGTGGCCCTCCGGTGCTCGGACAACATCGTCCGCGGCAACGGCGCCGGCCGGGCCCTGGGCTTCGAGGGCATGTCGGGCAACACGGGGGAGGCCCTCGTGGAGAACAACCGCTTCATCGACAACGGAGGAGGCGGTGGCACCACGTCCCTGGACCTGGTCTACTTCACCCAGTTCGTGGTGGCGAACAACCTCTGGAGCGAGGACAGCCACCGCACCCTGGTCCGATGCTTCGCCTACGGCATGGTCAAGCCCTCGCCCAACCTGGGCAAGTACACCGACTGGGTCCAGGTCTACGAGAACACCTTCGAGGACTCGGGTACCGGCACCAGCGCCGCCGAGGGTGCCGTCCTCATCGATAGCAGCTACGGGGACGGCAACCTGCGGGTCGTCGACAACGTCATGCGGGACCTGGAGGGCAACGGCATCACCTCCACCAAGGCCCGGGGCAAGGGCACGCTGTACATCAGCAACAACCTCTTCGACGGCCTGGGCGGCTCCGGGGTCCAGATCTCCAACTCATACTCCGGCTCCAAGACCAGCATCACCGACAACATCATGACCAACGGCACCGGGTCGGCCCAGTCCGCCGTGGTCCTGATCCGCGACGACGCCGGGTCGTACATAACCGTCACCGGCAACGACGGCACCACCAGCACCCAGTCGGGCGTGGTGTCCTCGGGCAGCGTGGGACCCAAGTCCCTCACCGTCAAGGACAATCGCCTGGTGGGCCTGGGCGGGAACGCCATCGACCTGGTGGGCACCAGCTTCAACGTGGAGGACAACAACCTCTCCGACTGCATGGGCTTCGCCATCGCCCTGCGCGGCTTCACCCAGCTTCCCTTCGTGGGCGCCAACATCATCGAGCGGGCCGAGAACGGGCTGCTCCTGGAGGCCAAGGAGAGCACCGACGGCCTCCGGCTCAAGATCTACATGGACAACGTCACCTGGCGGGTGAACGGGACCGCCATCCAGATCAAGAACATGGACCTGGTCGTCACCAACTCCACCCTGACGGGCCGCAAGGCCCTGTATGCCAGTTACGGCACCCTCACGACCATCTCCACCAACGTGCCCTACATGGGCGGAGGTGCCGGTCCCGAGGGGATCGTCGAGGTCTTCTTCAACGTGGGCATCGACCTCATCTGGGCCAACGCCACCGGCGTGGACAGCGGCCTGCCGGCCAGGGACGCCCTGGTGGTGTTCCGCAAGAGCACCGGGGGCTACCACACCTCGCGGGTGGCCGACAACCGCGGCCACCTCAAGACGGAGCTGATACCCTCGTGGAGGATCGAGGAGGGGCACGCCGACCGCATCTCACCCTACGACCTGGAGATCACCGCCAACGGTCTGACCACCCACGCCACCCTGAAGGTGGAGGTGGACCATCTGGCCCGGGTGCAGGTCGTCGACTGGGCCCTGCCCTTCATCTCGGTGGAGAAGCCCTACGACGGCGCCATGGTCAACATCGCCGACCTCACCGTGAAGGGCTTCCTTCAGGAGAAGGGCTCGGGCCTCGACGGGGCCTGGGTATCCCTGGACGGCGTCGAGTGGAAGGAGGTGGAGGCCCAGCAGATATGGGAGGCACGCTTCGAGGGCCTGGAGCACGGCGAGGCCCGCATCTACGCCAAGGCCCGCGACAGGTCGGGCAACGAGAACGTGACCCACGTGGACTTCCGGCTGGACCTCCGGGGTCCGGACCTGGAGGTGCTGCGGCCCCTGGACGGCACCCGCACCCGGGAGAAGGACATCATCGTGGAGGCCATCACCGAGACGACCGCGGAGCTGTTCCTCGACGGGGTTCCCGTGGCGAACCTCCCGGGCACGATGTACGAGCGCTACCACCTGACCCAGGGTCTGAACATCATCGTGGTCGAGGCCGTTGACGAGTCGGGCAACGCCGCCATCCAGGTGCTCCGCGTGTGGCACGACACCGTGTTGCCCGCCCTGTTCGTGTCCTCACCCACGGACTACCAGGTGGCACCGGAACCCCTCATCGTGGTCACCGGGAGGACGGAACCCGACGCCAATGTCACCGTGAACGACATCGAGGCCCCCGTGGACGCGGACGGCTGGTTCAGACTGAGCTACGTGCTGACCTCCCGGGAGAACCTGCTGGCCATCGAGTCCACCGACAGGGCCGGGAACACCAACGTCACCTATCGCCACGTCACGCTGGACGACCAGCCTCCGGTCTTCACCATCAAGACCCCCACCGACGGCACCCTGACATCGGACACAGAGGTCATGGTGGAGGGTTCCGTGTCCAACGAGGACCTGGACGCCACCATCTACGTCAACGGCGAGCGCATCCAGCAGGAGGGTCGGTTCACCACGACCGTGGTGCTGGAGGAGGGCGAGAACCGCATCGAGGTCCTGGCCGTCGACCCCAACGGCAGGGAGAGCGTGACAGTCATCAGGGTCATCCGCGACACCCAGCCGCCGATGATCGCAATGACCAGCCCCAGGACCACGGAGATGATGACCCGCGACGGCCGCATCCTCATCTCCGGATCGGCGGAGACCGCCACGTACATCGCCATCAACCAGCGACAGGAGACGATAGCCGACGACGGCTCCTTCGATATCGATTACGAGCTGGAGGCCGGCCCCAACACCCTGGAGCTGGAGGTGCGGGACAAGGCGGGGAACGTGGACATCCTCATCCTCAACGTGGAATGGGACTACAGCCCCCCCGACCTGCGTCTGGACCTGCTCCCCGAGAGGACCCGTGAGGAGTCCATAGTGATCAACGGCTCCACCGAGGGCATCCGAGTCACGGTGGACGGCGTGCCAGTGCCCCTGGTCGATGGCCTGTCCACCGTGCCCGTCCACCTGTCAATGGGCCACAACTCCATCGACGTGGAGGCCTTCGACGCGGCGGGCAATGTAGCCAGCCACCGGGTGCAGATAGACCGGGAGGAGCGCCTGGGCGAGATGCAGACCGATCCGGACTGGACCGGAAGCATCTCCAGCATCATCCTGATCATCGCCGCGGTTACCGTCACCGCGGTCACGGTCGGCATCACCCGGGGCAGACCCCAGGCCCCACCCCCCCACAATGGCGCAAGGCGGCGGCGGCGGCCCGACGGCCGGCCACGGCGCAGGCCCACCAACGGCGCTCGACCCCGGGACCGACCCCAACCCACCCTGCAGGAGCCGGAGCCCGAGCCCGAGCCCGGACCGGACCTGGTCGACAGGACGCCCGGAGGGTCCTCCGCGCCCTACGAGCTTCCGGCCGAGACCTCCGAACCCCTGGAGGCCCCCGAGGATGACGTGATCGTTGACGTGCCGGAGGAGCCCGGGATACCCAAGGACCCCCTGGCGGCGTCCACCCACGACAGCAGCATCCCCGCCGACGAGACGACCTACGAGGGCCCGATGCACACCCCGGTGGAATCCAACATCTGGAGTCCCGGCGAGGCGCCTGGACCGGAGCCAGAACCGGTGCCAGAACCGGTCTCTGACCACGGGATCGACCTGGCGCCAGAGCCCGTCCCGGGGGCCGCCCCCGAGTTGCATCTGGAGTTCGCGCCCCTTCCCCTGATGAGCGTTCCAGACCCCACCACCGTCAACGGCGACATACAGGTCAACGGCGACGGAGAGCTCAGCTACCAGGAGGAGCAAGAGGAGGAGGAGAAGGAGGAGCCAGCGGCCATTCCGGAACCCGTACCGGAGCCGGTGACCGAGACCGTGGTCAGCATGGAGGACGTGCCCATCTGGAGGCCTCCAGAGGTCGAGCCGGAGCCGGAGCTGGCACCCGCCCATGTGGTCGAGGAGCCGGCGATATGGAGGCCTGGCGAGGCACCAGAACCGGAGCCGGAACCGGAGCCGGAGCCAGAGCCGGAGCTGGAACTGGAACTGGAACCGGAAGCCCTACATGTTCCCGAACCCGAGATCGAGCCGGTGCCGGAGCCGATGCCCGAGACCGTGATCAGCATGGAGGACGTACCCATTTGGAAACCTCCGGAGGTCGTGCCGGAACCGGCACCCACCCATGTGGTCGAGGAGCCGGCGATCTGGAGGCCTGGGGAGGCACCAGAGCCCGAACCGGAGCCAGAGCCGGAGCCCATGGTGGAACCCGAACCGGAACCCGAACCCATGGTGGAACAATAGCTGGAACCGGAACTAGAGCCGGAGCCCATGGTGGAACTAGAACCGGAACCAGAACTGGAACCAGAGCCGGAGCCCATGGTGGTACCAGAACCGGAACCAGAGCCGGAACCAGAGCCGGAGCCCATGGTGGTACCAGAACCGGAACCAGAAC
>JAUVRF010000040.1 GCA_030597775.1 Methanobacteriota archaeon
CGACGGCGCAGGTCGGAGAGACGACAGGCCCGGCCAGGAACGAGGCCGCCACGATAACCTCCCAAATGTACAACAGGATAATCGAGGCATGGGCCTCCCCGACCACCGTCAAGCTTGTGGTCGATGGGGAGGAGGACCTTGCTGCGCTTCCGGCGATACTGCATGCGCCAGAGGGCGCAACAGTAATATACGGCATCCCGGATATGGGTCTCTGCCTGGTCCACGTGGACGAGGGAGCCAGAGATGTGGCATCCGACGCCATGATACGGTTCTCGTCCCGGATGGAGCAGGCCCCGCCCTAGGAGGGCGACCCCATGGAATTGGAGATAGTCTCTAAGAAGGAAAACCCCTTGCTGGACCGCATCGAGCTCGAGGTGTTGGCACACCATGCAGGACAGCCCACCCCCAGGCGCGATGAGATCCGAGAACAGGTCGCGGTCGCCATGAAGGCCAAGAAGGACCAGGTTCTAGTAGACCACATGGAATCCACCTTCGGCAAGGGGGAGACCCGAGGCTACGTCAAGGTCTACAAGACCAAGGAGGCCGCCCAGGCCATCGAACGTGAGCCCATCCTCAAGCGCAATGCCTCCGGTACCTCGGCCAAGAAGGCAGAGAAGCCCGTCAAGGAACCTGCCAAGGAACCTGCCAAGGAACCTGCCAAGGAACCTGCCAAGGAAGAGGGCGCCAAGGGATCCGCCAAGGGATCCGCCAAGGAACCCGCCAAGGAACCCGCCAAGGAAGAGGCCACCAAGGGATCCGCCAAGGAACCCGCCAAGGAAGAGACCGCCAAGGGAGACAAGTGAGGAGGGTACATAGATGGCTAAACAGACGGACGGACCCAAGAACCTCGCCCAGACGCAGAGGTTGTACGACATCGAAGGCAAGCACATCAAGCGCCTCCGAAAGGAGTGCCCCAAGTGCGGCCAAGGTGTATTCATGGCCGAGCATGCCGACAGGCAAGCCTGCGGCAAGTGCGGTTACACCGAGTTCAAGGGCTCTTGAAGACCCCAGCTCGCTCTCACAGCGGGCCTGTAGTGTAGCTTGGATATCACAGAGGCCTCCGGTGGGGCTCTCGTCCCCTCGGAAGTCCCGGTGAAAGCCCCTAACCCGGGTTCGAAACGGGCGGGACCGCCCGCGGAACTCCCGGCAGGCCCGCCAATCCCGATGACCCAATTTACATTCTCAGGAATGATATGCGACGAGATGTGCCTCATCTCGCCTGGCCTACCTTTCTGTCAAGGGAGAATAGGGCCGATAACCTTAAGAAAAGGATGTGCACTTCCATCGATTGATGGAGATTATATTCCTTGGAACTGGAGGTTCATTTCCCTCCCCCCAGAGAGGGGTATCCTCCGTGGCAATCAAGACCCATGGTGAGATACTTCTCTTCGATTGCGGTGAGGGGACCCAGAGACAGCTCATGCGTTCCTCCCTTTCCTTCATGGGGATAACCAAGGTCTTCATCACCCACTTCCACGGAGACCACTACCTGGGTCTTGCGGGCCTGCTCCAGACCATGGCCCTTAACGGCAGGACCAAGGACCTGGAGATCTTCGGGCCCATGGGCACCGAGCAGCTGGTCACCATCCTCGAGCGGATCTCGTACTACAGCCGGACATACGACCTGGTCCTTCACGAGATGAAGGAGAACCAGAGGGAGCGCTTCGCAGGCTTCAGCATCACCGCCATCCGGCTGGACCACACCATCCCGGCCATCGGCTACCTGTTCGAGGAGGATGACAGGCCTGGCAAGTTCGATGTGAACGCAGCCAAGGTCCTCGGTATCCCACCTGGACCGCTGTACAACAAGCTCCAAGGCGGGGATGATATAGTCTGGAACGACAAGGTCATCGAGCCTGCCATGGTGATGGGTCCCTCACGACCCGGTCGCAAGATCTGCATCGCCATGGACACCAAACCCATCCTTGGGCTCCCCGATAGGATCCGCGGCTTCGACGTGTTGATCCACGAGGCAACCGCGGACCGGTCCCTGGAGGCCAAGGCGAACAAGTTCGGTCATTCCACAGCCGCCCAGGCGGCCACAATCGCCAAGGAGGCGGAGGTGAAGCGCCTTTTCCTTATCCATATCTCTCCCAGATACCGCGACCCCAAACCCCTAATCGACGAGGCCAGGGCGATCTTCGAGGAGAGCTTTCTGCCCTCCGACCTGGAGGAGTTCGAGGTACCCCTCCCTGAGAGCTGGGAGCATGACCGCAAGATGTGGGTCGTGGATGGGAAGGTCGACGAGGAGGAGGCCGAAGAAGGTGTGGCCGAAGAGGGCGAGCTACCCCCAGAGGCCGCAGAAGGGATCGAGACCGCCGAGTCACTGGCGGCGGCCGAGAACGCGGAGGCCGTGGAGGTATACGACGAGCCCGCTCCGAGTGAGGCCGTCGTCGCGGCCGTCGACGACGTCCTAGAGGAGGTGGACCCGGCCGAGGTCGAGGTTCCGGTCGAGGAACCCGTGCCGGCCATGTCCGACGGTGGCATCACTCTTGTCGCGGTCGAGGCCGCGATGGAGAGCAAGGCCGCAGAATCCGAAGATCTCCAGGATCCCGATGGACTGGCGCCGGGCTCCAGGCCCAAGGTCACCGACGAGGACGACGAGTACGACCTGGAACAGGCGATGAGGGATGTGGGGATCGACCCCGAGGACTGACCCTTACCACCCTTTTAATATCATCGACCATGGACAGACGACAGTCCCATCACTGCAGGCTCGAGGGCGTACTGGTCCATAACCCTTATCTGTCCCCGAGGCCGTTCTTTCGCCGATGGGTGCAATGGGCGACTTCGCCAGCCGCGTCAGGGGATACTTCAGCTCCGCAGGCCGTGGCATCGGCAGGGCCGTGGGTCGTTCAACTCGGGACGTTGTTACGACCATCGAGGACAGACCCGACATCGGCCCGGTCGAGGTCGATCTTCCGTACCCCCTGCCCACCCGGGAGGACCCCCTTGCCTACCTGCTCTTCTTCGTGGCCGGCATCACCCTGGTGGTGACGGTCATCATGGTCGGCGGTTTCTACCTCGCCCTGGGGGAGGTGCCTTCCGAAATGGCCTTGGTCGTGGGGGTGACAGCCTTGGCACTCGGTGTGGTGGGCAATCTCAGGGTCATCGCTGGTTACCTGGAGGACCACGGCACCCAGCTGCTCCGACCACTCGTAGGTGCTGGCATCCCGCTCCTCAGCGCCCTCCACTACTGGTTCAATCCCGTCGTGGCGATACTCGCCCTCATCTACGTCCTCATACATCCCTCCAACAACTGGCTGATGCATACAACGGCCCTCATCCTGCTGGCCTGGATGGTCACGGGCCTGCTGTTGAAGCTACCTCGCCGATCCCCTTGGAACGGTCCCATGTTGAAGCGGACCACGGGCACCATCCACAAGCGACCCTTCGTGTACATCATGGTCCTTGCGATGGTCTTCGTGAGCGTCCTTGCCGATTACGTCAAGTAGGCCGGCCGTGGGCACGACCGCGCAAACCTTATCGTCCAGGGGCACCTTGGACGGGTAAGAGGGATGACCATGCTCAGGCGCGTCGAGGAATTGTCCAGGGGGTCCCGGGTGCGCGTTGGCATCGGCTACGCAAGCCAGGGAGACGCCGCTGTCTCGACGGCTGCTCGAGCTGAGGCGGAAGGTCTTGGACCGATCGAGCTCTACGATGCGCCCACGGACCTTCTGGACGCCCTCACCGACGGGACCATAGATGCCGCCGTGCGTGGGACCCTCTCCTCCCACGACGTGCTCCCGCTCCTTCTGGAAAGGACCGGCGTCACCTCGGCCGACCGGGCCGTCATCATGGACCTCGGAGGCGACCGCACCTTCGTCCTGGCCCCTGTTGGGATCGACGAGGGTCGCGACCTGAGGGAACGCTGGAACATAATGAAGGGCGCGGCCAGCCTGGTCTCCTCCTTTGGCCTTGAACCCAGGGCCGCCGTCATGGCGATGGGAAGGGAGGAGGATGTGGACAGGGGCGAGGCGATCTCACTGTCGGTCCGGGAATGCGACGCCCTCAAGGATGCGGCCAAGGCCGAGGGGATCCCCGCCGAGTGCGTGGGGATACGGGTGGAACGCGCGGTTGAGGTCGGGAACATCATAATTGCCCCCGATGGGGTGACGGGCAACCTCATCTTCCGTTCCCTTCACCTGATCGCGGGCCATGAGAGCTGGGGCGCTGTAGCCCTTGGTGTGATGCCCCTGGTGTTCGTTGACACCTCCCGTGAGAAGGACGACTACATGGGCCCGATCCACCTGGCCAGGGCGATGGCCTCGCGAGCTCCTAACCGGGAGGAGGCCTCCTCTCCTTGATCCCGACGGCATTGCGGAGCCGCTCCACGTGACCGTGTATCGATTCCACATCGTGGATCTGGTATGGCAGTGATCCTCCGAGGCGGCGGCGGAAGATCACGTTCACTTCGACACCCGTCGACCTCAGGAGCTCCTCCAGTCGAACCGCCAGTTGCTTCCCCGTCCGGTCCCAATCTGTGAGGATTATGAAGGAAGCGTACTCCCTGGCTACGGACTCACAGAAATTGAGCAGCGAAGAACCCACGTTAATCTTGATGATGGGTCCCGGTACATCAAGCGCATCCAGGGAGGTCACGTCCCGAGAGCCCTCGACTATGATGGCCACGTCGGCTTCCCTCTCCCGCAGTTCGTCCAACAGACGCTCGATGAAGTCCAGGCGGTCCTGGTCCCGGGACCTGGTCATGCGGGAACGTCTCCCTCCCCTTCAAGGGTCTCGGAGAGGGCAGCTATGACTGCTTCCAAGCCGATGCCGTCCACCCGTAGCGTCTTCCGACGGGTCGTGGCACCCCTGAGGATACGGACATTGGCAACCGGAACGTCAAGCAGACCTGAGATGGCCCTGATGACCTCTCTGTTCGCCTTGCCATCATGGGCGGGGGAGCCCACGCTCACCTTCACCCTCTGACGCCAGGGGTCGTAGGGTCCGATGCGCTGGCTTGAGGCTCCAGGCTCGACGTAGATGTCGATGCACACGGAGTCCTCGGCATGCGCCCGAACGGCCGTCCTCCAATCGGTCTTCTCCACGAACGGACGATATAACCGTGGCGAGAAAAGGATTTGGGTCAGGCGAAGGCCTTTTCGATGGCGTTGCCGACCCTCGCGTAGGCCTCCGTGGCCACGACGGGACCGAAGATGGATGCTGCCAGCTTCGCCAGGTCGTAGTTGAGGGCGCTGAGGTCGACCCTTCCCAGGGTGGCCACTCCAGCGGGTTTCTGTAAGAACCCGGAGAGCTTGTAGTCCAGGAGACAATCGCCCACTCCCGTCAACTGATTGTAGGCGATCCTCATCTCTTGGATGACCAACTTGTTGCGGAGCATCTCCGTCTGAGAGGCGGGATCCCGGTTGGCAAGACGTTTCATGCGGACGATCCTTCTGGGGCGTCCGTCCCGGTCCATTCGCTGACTCGCGAGCCTCTTCCCTCCGTCCCGTGGCGGAAGCTCTCCCTCGAGAGTGTGGACAGGGTACTGGTCATCCATCACCCATATTTACGGCATTCCGGAATATTTATAGGTAGCCCTACGATTATCAATGTTTGCCAAGTCTACATATCCTGCGGGGGCTCCTCTTCGGTCCCGATGTCGACCTCAGGGACCTCCTCGGCTGCCGGGCTCGGGTCGTGATCGGTGGCTGGACCCGGTCCCTCCTCGGCTGCCGGGCTCGGGTCGTACTCGGCAGGCGTGGTCGGGTCGTATACAGGAGCATGTCCGGTGTCGTAGCCTGGAGGCGGTGGGGGAATGGGTCTGGTGTCTTGGACGTATGAAGGTCCAGGATCGGTTCCCGGGCTGGGTTCCTTGCCCCTTCCTCTCATCAGGAACACCACGATAAGCAAGACCACGATGATCGCCTCTGCTATCCCTCCGATCGTGGCCATGGCTAGGGTGGGGCTATCTTCCTCGGGCACCTCTTCTACACGGATGGTCCACTCCTTGATGGTCTGGCCATCACGGGTATCGGTGACGGTCAGCTTCACCACGTATGTGCCCTTGAAGGCGTACAGATGTTGGGTCGAGACATCCGAGGATGTCGCACCATCCCCGAACTCCCATTGGTAGGTCAGCGTGTCGCCATTTGCATCGTCGGTGCCGTTGTTGATGAAATTGACGGCCTCATCAACGACGATGATGCTCGGGTAGACATCGAACTTGATGACCGGTGGGGTGTTCGCCGAGACGTTCACGGTCCGGACCTTGACCTCATCGATGCCGGCATCATGACCTGGTCTCGTCCGGACGGACAGGAAGGATTTCTCTCCCTCTGCAATCCAGGTGAAGGTGGCGATGATCCGGTCGCCCACGTCCAGTGGTTGCTCGACGCTGTCCACGACCTCGTCATTGACCAAGAACTCCACGATCGCAGGTGATGACGTGGCCTCGCCCTCGTTGTACACCACCGCGTTCACCGTGACCCTGTCCTTCTCCACGGCGTTCTCCTTGTCCAGGTAGAACTCGCGAATCTCCAGGTAGGGAAGGAAGGGCTTCACGGTGATCGATATCTGGGTGGTGTTGCGGGACCCGAAATCGTCGGTGATCTCCAGCGTTATGAGGTGTTCACCCTCTATCAGGGTCTTGACGAAGGAGTCGGAGGTCGAGAGCTCGCCCTGCTCCGAGCTGATCCACCTGAAGGTGATGTGATCATCGTCCGGGTCAAAGGAGGAGGCAGATGAGAACTCGATGGGCTCGTTGGGCACGAACCTCGAACCGGTCGTCGGGAAGTCGATGAGTGGCACGGGGTCACGGTTGAGGATCTCTGGTCCCGTGAACACGCCTACTGGCGGGTCTCGCACCGTGTTCTTGCCGTCCGAGAACTCGAAGAAGAACTCGTGCTCGCCAAGGCTCAGGAGCGTAGTGAACGAGTACGCCGCGCCGTCGGTGAAGTCCAGGTCCGGGCTGGACATGGCGTTCGGGAAACCGTCGATGTAGATGTTCTTCATCGTTGGCTCGTCGTTGTCCACATCGGTGTAGGTGATGGTGTACGTGAACCAGGTCGACCGGTAACCATCGATCTTGTCGATCAGTCCTCCTGTGAGTACCGGGGGTGTGTTGTACTCGATGGAGATCCCACTGAACGTCGGGGTAAGGTGGCGACCCTGGGAATCGGTGTTGATGATCACCTCGAACTGGAAGAACTGACCATACGGGGTGTTGATCGAACCATCGTCCTTGTCCACGGTCTCCCACGAGGACGCTCCAGACATGTCGGAGCTATGCGAGGTCCGGATCCTCACTGTCACCTTCACCAGGTTGGTGTTCACGTCTGGAGGTATCTGGGACCTGTAGGTGATGCGGTCCATGGTGGACGTTACCTGGCCGAGGTCGTAGACGGGGGACGTGTAGGTGCCCTTGGTGGAGTACCTTATGACCCCAAGGCTCACCCCATCTATGCTGGGCGTGATGGTGTCGTCGTCGGTCTGGAAGTACATCCGGTAAGCGATCCGGCCCGCACCGAAGTGATGATCACCGACATCAGTGCCCGAGGGGCCCGTGAAATATGTGCTCGGCGTACCGTCGGGGCCCACGAAGTTCGAGGGGACATCCTGCCTGCTCGAACTTGCCACCTGGAACCTGACCGCATCTGGGCCACATGACGTGGGCTGTGAGGCAGGGCACCACGATAGCTGACCAACGGACAGGATGCCATTCACGTCGAAGTAAGGCGAGGTCAGCCATCCTTCCGTGACGAACGGCACATCCTTACGATAGGTCATCACATCGTTGTAGGAGGTGAGGGGTGGGTTCCCGGTCTCGGCCGCCCCTGCGAACACGAGGCCCAGTGAGTGGGCCGAATCCCAGATGAAGGCTGACCAGTACCGTGCATCTGGTGCGTTCTCCATCTGTCTCCAGGTATCCGCGAGGGGGCTGTACTCGTACAGACGGGAGGTCATCGCGGTGGCGGTGAGCCCACCGTAGGAGAATCCCTTGTTGCCAATGGGGTCCCAACCCATCGAGTGGAAGAACCGGGACACCGGGGCGTTGCCCCTCTGGCTCCATGAGTTCGTGGTAGGTTTGAAGGACCATACCGATGACATCGGATTGTTGTCCCCTCTCCTTCCCCCGAACACTATCAGCATCTCGGACTGGGTGTCCCAGAACGAGGCTGCCCCGCCACGCTCGTGGGTGGACGAGAGCGAAGGAAGTCGGTGCCAGGAGTTGGTCCCAGGACGGAACGCCCAGAGCTCTCCCGTCACGTTCTCCCAGGTACCATCGGGGGTGCCCCCCATGACCAGCATCTGGTTGTTGGCGCTGTCCCATGACGCGGTGTGGAGCACCTTCCCGCCCCACGGACAGGGGGCAGCGAGGGTCCAGCTGTTGTTGGCGGGGTAGTAGATGAGCGTCTCGTTGAGCAGATATTGATCGCTGCCTATGATGGTGATGCCACCCCAGACGATCATCATGTGGAAGTTATCCGCCCACACGGCCGAGTGGAGGAACTTCGCCCTGTCCACGGTCTGCTTCTGGGACCAGGACTGGCTGATGGGATTGTAGGCCCAGATATCGTTGTGGACGAACCTTGAGCCGGAGGTGTCGTGGACCCCCCCGTACACGAGCACCTGAGAATTGTCCCGGTCCCAGACGGCCGAGTGCATGAAGTTGCCGTCGTTGCCGTACCCAGGATACGTTGTCCAGTGGCTGGCCAGGTCCAGCTTGGGTAGGTTCTGCCCGTCGACCACGATGCCGTCTGCGTTCACGTCGGACCAGGCGGTGTCATCTATTTCGTACACCTCGGTGTCGAGACTGATCGTGCCATCGGACACAACCATCTTGTCCAAGATGGCCAGGTTGGAACCGCTGCCCAGGAGGTCCTCGGTCGTATCTACGTCGAAGGTGAGGGCGGACGCGGGCTGGGGCACCCACGAGACCACACCCAGCATCGAGCTGGTGATCATCACAAGGACGATCAGAAGGGAGGGAGTTGAACGGGTCATTAACCTACCATCCTAAGCCGTCTGGCTGGCTACCCGAGCCAATACCCGAAGGCCCATTTAAAGGTTTCCCGAAGGGGCCACCTGGAAAACAACATTCCCCGTTACCCCCTGGCATCCCCCTCCCGTTCGAGCAGAATTCGTACATCTTCCCAACGGGGCATTCCCAATGCTTAAATCCCGTGACAATCATAAACGCAACCCCAGAAGGGAGGTCCATGCCCGAGCACAGCCTGTCCAGTCTGAAGGGGAAGACGATCTTCACAAGCGAGGGCCTTTCGATAGGGAAGGTGTCGCGCTTCGAACTGGACCCCGTCCTTTGGAAGGTCCGGTCCATCGTGGCAGAGGTGGGAGACACTGCCATGGAACCCCTTGGGCTCAAGAAGAGCATCATGCGCCGCAACGAGATCATGATCGGCAAGGAGCTCGTCAAGAGCGTGGGTGACGTGATCACACTGAACGTCACCATCGTGATGCTGAAGATGCAACTGGCCCAGCCCACATCCAAGAAGCAGGTGATATCCAATGAATAGAGGTGTTGGCCAATGACCCAGATCATCAAGGAC
>JAUVRF010000100.1 GCA_030597775.1 Methanobacteriota archaeon
CCGAGGATGACTGGAACGGATGGACGGGCGCGCCTGGACGTGTCGAGGTCGCCACCAAGGGCAGGGACGTCGAGCTGAAGGCCGCACCGGAGAGGGAGATCACCCCCACGGCACTCTTCACCGTCTCGACCATCGACGCCTTCGGGAGGCACGACCTCGCGGACGTGCATGTCGATGGGCACAATCCCACCCTCCGGGTCCAGCAGGTCCCGATCGGCGGAGATATCATCCCACCCGGTAAGCAGGACGCGCTCAGGCTGGACCTGCGGGCCTACGGTGGACCCGTCACCCTGGACAACTACACCGTTGCAGGCGAGACCGACGAGATCATCGACACCAACGTAGGTCCCTTCGAGGTGGCTGTGGATTCGGTCACCGAGCTCACGATCGGTATGAAGGTGACCGGGTCGATGGCCGAGCACTTGGTCACTCTCTACGTGGAGGACGAAGGGAGCTGGTCCGCTGGTGGATCGAACGTGATCGTCCAAGGATACCCCTACAAGGGCTATGTTCTCCGACCCCCTGACAATGTGGAGGTCGACGGGGCCTTCGGCGACTGGGACCTGGCTGGCTCCGGGACCATCGACGACACCCACGACGACGTCTTGCGGCATCCAGATGGTCCCCTCGAGGACCGGGGAGTGGACCTCACCGTCGTGTCGGCCGCCATCGGCGAGGATGAGTTGACCCTGTTCGTGGAGGTCAGGGACGGGATGTTGGCCGGCATCAATGTACCCCATCTACCTGGTTCCATACCCCAGGGGGCCTTGGACATCGACGGGGACGGAAGGCTTGACCTGGACGGGGACGGCATCGAGGACGGCATGGGCACCAGGGACGATGACTGGGACAACGATGATGGGCAGCCCGACGACCCCGACACCGATGTCCGGGACACTGGTCCGGACGATGTGGACGAGGACGATGACAACGACGGGATCCCTGACTGGAACGACCCCGTCCGCGGAGGTCCCCACGTGCCTGGACCGCCGTCGGACCTTCCCGCCCTCGAGGGCAGGGACGTGGTGGAGTTCCTCATGGACACCGATGGGGACACCTCCACCGGTTACAGTCCCGACGGATATCCCCTGGGTGCCGATCACAGGGTCCTCGTTACCGGGCGGAACGGTCGTGTCACCATATCCACTCTCTTCCAGCACCAGGGTTCCAGCCCCAGCAGTTGGAGCTGGGGATCGAGCGGGGCTGTCGAGTACGGTATCGATGCGACCCGCCTCGAGGTGGCCGTCGGGCTGACCGACCTTGCCGCGGACGGGAACATCTCTTTACTCGTCCGTGCAACGGGTTGGACGGGAGCCAAGGACTGGTCCGACCGCCTTCTGGAGGGCGAGCTGGACGCACTGGGACAGGTCAATGTGGGTGGCGAGGTCGGTGCTCTCGACCCCTACGCACTCACCGACACCGGTGGCTTCTCCATCTCGCCCACCGGGACGACCTGGACCGGAAAGAACGGACCATCGGACAACGGGGCGATAGTGGACGTGGCCGTGGGGAACGGAGCCCAGACCGGATACGTCTACGCGCTCACTGCCAAGGGCAAGGTCTACGTTACCACCAGGGCGGTGAACGGTTGGACCGAGTACGGTCAGGGGCTTCCCAGCAAGCCGGCTTCCTCGGCCTACGTGGCCATCGCATCAGGTGACGGAACGCTTGCAGGGTACGTCTACCTGCTCAGCAATGATGGCTCGGTCTACGTCTGCGAGAGGGCCACGGGGGGTTGGACCTCCTACGGCCAGGGGTCCCCTGACATCCCGACGAGCACCTCGTACGTCGACCTGGCGGCCGGAGGAGAGGGATTGGAGGGGTACGTCTACGTCCTTCGCAGGGACGGCAAGGTGTACGTGGCGGACTCTGCGGTCCGAGGATGGACCCAGTACGGTCAGGGTAACCCGACCCTTGCCTCGACGGACCCTGACTTCTCCGCCATCGACGCTGGCGACGGGTCGACCAGAGGCTCGGTGTACATAATGAACGGTGCGGGCACGACCTACATTGCGACCAGCGCCACCACGGGATGGACGAAGTACGGGACCGGGACCCCCAAGCTGACCGAGACCGAGGGATACGTGGACCTGGATGCCGGCAACTCGGCACTCCCAGGTCGTGTCCTGGTGATGAGGTCCGACGGGTCCGTCTACGTCTGCGATTCGGCGTCCTTGGGCTGGACTCGTTACGGGCAGGGAGTTCCCACGATACCCTCCGGTGTGGGTTACGTCGGTGTGGCCATGGGCGCCGACTCCCTTCCGGGATATGCCTACGTCGTGTCCGAGAACGGCAAGATCTACGTGACCACCAGCGCCGTGACCGGATGGACCAGCTACGGACAGGGTACCCCGTCCCTCCCCACATCGGGAGGTCACAGCTCGGTGACCGGGGACGGTTCGGTGATCTTCCTTCTGGCCCTGGACGGGACCGTCCACAAGAGCACCGACAGCGGTGACAGCTGGTCCACCTTCGGCACCGTGAGCCCCGATACCACGGGCTGGATATCTATCAACGTCGGGTCCGACGGGGACCTCTACGTCCTTTGCAGGGACGGGACGGTCCGGACCTCCGGGACCGGGGCCTCGTCATGGTCCGGGCACGGGGACGCAGGGACCGGCACCAGCTGGGTCTCGATGGCCGCTGACGACGACAGCTACCTCTACGCCCTGAGGTCGGACGGTGTCGCGGCCTACGCCACCACATCCTCATCGACCTGGTCGACGAAGGGGGATGTGGGAGACAGCAACAGCTGGATATCCATGTCGGCATCCAGCGGGACCGGATACGTCTACGCCCTCCGGACCGACAGGGCCCTTTCCCGAGCGTCCGCCGGGACCTCGACCTCGTGGTCGACCTGGGCTGCTGCGGGATCCAACGATTATTCTTGGGTATCGACCGCCACCGACGGCACATACGTCTACGCCCTGCGCAACGACGGCAGGGTGGACAGGGCAACGGTGGCGGCCACCCCCGCCTGGAGCAATTCCCTGGGGGACGCGGGCACGGACACCGCTTGGACGGACATCGCGGTACCTATCCCCGAGGTGTCATCGCTGCTCCTGCAGACCCTTCTCACAGTCGTGCTGATCTTCGCCGTTCGAAGAAGGGTATCATCATCACGCTCACAGACCATTGAGAATACAGAACGATCAGAACATGGAGGACGAGAGAAATGAGAAAGCATCGAGGAGGGTTGATGGTCGCCATCATCGCCCTCGGAACGATACTATTTGTCTCCCTCGCCCTGGGAGTGGCTGGCGAGAGCCACACCTGGGACGACGGGATGGACTTCGAGGGCGGCGAATACGATGCCACGATATGGGACGCCGAGGCGGAGGGGATCACCCTCACGGGGAGGGACATCTTCTGGAAGTACAGGAGCAACCCGGTGGTCATAGAGGGCTCCGGAGGGGCCTGGGATGACGAGGGGCTGTCCGATCCGTGTGTTGTCTTCGCCAAAGGCAAGTTCTACCTCTACTACACCGGGTTTGATGGTACCGACTACGCCATAGGCCTGGCCAGGTCCGACGACGCCATGGGCTTCGCCAAGTACGGCAGCGCTGCCGTGCTCACCAAGGGAACCGGATACGACGGCACCGCAGTCCGTGAGCCTTCCGTCATATTCGAGGACGGTATCTTCAAGATGTGGTACACCGCCATCAACGGAGCCACTCAGAGCATTGCATACGCCACATCCAAAGATGGTCTCAGCTGGGCCAAGTATGGAAGCAACCCTGTGCTTAGCAAGCCCTCATCGGGTTGGGGATCGGTCGAGTTCGGGGACCCTTGCGTCATCAAGGTGGACGGGGTGTACATGATGTACCTGTCCGGCAGCTCGGTCCTCAACAGCAAGCTGATGGGCATCGCCACCTCTGGGGACGGCACCATCTGGACCCTCAGCAGCTCCAATCCCCTTGTCTCAAAGGCGACGAGCCCCGACTTCGGGCAGCAGGAGATATGCGACGTTGCAGTGGTCAAGGACGGGCCGCTCTTCCGGATGTACTTCAGCGGGAGGAACAGCGCGATAGCTGTTTACAAGATCGGCTACGGCGAGTCCTTCGACGGCCTCGACTGGGACCTCCATGAATCGGTGTTCCTTGACGTTGGAAGCAGCGGCACCTTTGACGACACTCAGACCATGAGCCCTGGGGTCCTCTATGACGATGGCAACATCTACATGGTGTACAATGGAGACGACAGCACCGACCAGGAGCTGGGTCTAGCCACTTATAAAACATGGATCGTCAACGCGGGTCTTCCGACGAACCCCATCTTTGGTACTGGTAGCACGTACGATTTCATTCACCTGTTGGACCCCTGCGTCCTCAAACCCCCCTCGGGTGTGTACACCATGTTCTACGGCTGCTACGGCGGCGCCTCCTACCCCTACGCCATCGCGAAGGCCACCTCAACCACGGCCACCTTCAGCTCCGGTAGCAAGTACACCTCTAACCCCGTCCTCTCTCGCGGGTCCTCCGGCGATTGGGACGACGATCGGGTTGGGAATCCCAGCGTGATCTTCGAGCATGGCCTTTACAAGATGTGGTACGCGGGTTACGATAGCTCTGTCTGGAAGATAGGATACGCCACGTCATCCAACGGCAACACCTGGACAAAGTACGCCAGCAATCCCATCCTCTCTGGTACCTCTGGTGAATGGGATGCCAGTGGGGTCTATGACCCTTGGGTCATCAAGATCGGACAGACCTACCATATGTGGTACGCGGGTTACACCGGGAGCAGCGGTGACTTTATCGGTCATGCCACCTCCTCCGATGGTATCGACTGGACCAAGGACAGCGCAAATCCAGTGCTAGGCCCGGAGCCTGAGAACAAATGGGAGCAGTACTACATTTCGAATCCAACCGTTATTTGGGAGAACGGTCAGTTCGTGATGTACTACAGCGGTACCTACCAGCTCACCGGCAAACACCGAGTGGGTCGTGCATTCAGTCATGATGGCGGCAACTGGACCCGTGACAGGGACAACCCCGTCCTCGACTGGGGCAACTCCACCGTATGGAACGACAACGGTGTCATACTGGGCTCTGTGTTCGTCGAAGGAGGATACCATCATTTCTATTATCAGGGTCACAGCGGTTCCAACTGGTTGATCGGATATGCTACCTACGCTACGACCAAAGGGACCTACACCACCCCGATCCTGGACGCCTCGGGCCACTGGCCTGTGGAATGGGGACGGCTCTCATGGGACGCCGAAACACCACTAGGGACCTACCTCAAGTTCCAGGTTGCCACCAACAACGGGGGCACAATTTGGAAGTTCGTTGGTCCCGACGGCAGTGGAGACACCTACTTCACTGCATCGGACCTGGGTATGCACCTGTTCCAGTCGGGCAAGTTCATCAGGGTCAGGGCCTTCTTCGAGACCGACGACCTTACCGAGTTCATGCCCCTCCTCCGTACCATCACCGTCACCTTCTCCCAGCGGACGGCCCCCTCGCCTCCCCTGGTCACCGTGACGTCACCCAATGGCGGGGAGGACTGGATGAAGACCAAGACGTACCCCATCACATGGACGTCCCAGGGGAATCTGTTCAGCACCTCGCTGTCCATCGATTATTCCACTGATAACGGCACAACCTGGACCTCCATCACCTCCGGTACGGCCGACAAGGGTACCTACAAGTGGACCGTACCCAATACCGAGACCTCCGGGGCCTTGATCAAGGTGACCATCACGGACATCGATGGCGCCAGGAGCTTCGATATCTCCGACGCCACCTTCGCCATCGACCCACCCGCTCCAAAGGCTGGCGGGTTCTTCTTCCCGGCCAATGGCGATGTGATGTCACCCGGGACAACGATGCTATCATGGAACGTGGAGGACCCCTGGGGGTTGGCCGAGGCACCTCTGACGCTGGACCTTACCACCGACGGGGGCCTCACCTGGTCCTCCGTGGCCGAACGCATGCCGTTCTCCGATGGCATCCAATGGGAAGTGCCGGACCTTGAAGCCAGCTCGGACAGATGCCGGCTCCGCCTGACGGTGCACACCTGGCTCGGTGACCTCTCGACCATCGAGTCGGGGGAGTTCTCCATCGATGTCAGGTCACCCCGGATAACCGTTCAGGTCATCGAAGGGAGCGTCATCGTGGGCGAGGAGTTCGAGATATCGGCCGTCGTGGAGGACGACCTTGGGAACCTGGACGTGATCCTTCATATCGAGGGCACCGACGGTGAGATGGAATACCCGATGACAAAGGGCAACGATGGTACCTGGACCCATGGATACATCCCGGATGACGGTGACATGAGGTTGTGGGTCACCGCCTCGGACGGCGCCCACGAGACCGCGTCCATGGCACAGGCCTTGGACGTCAAGAAGGCGGCGGTAGGCTCCTCGGCGACCCCTGGCCTCGCCCTCGAGCTTGTCATCGCCGCTGGTCTTGCGGTTGTCCTGCTCCTGGTGGTCATCCTCATCAGGAAGCGGACCTGAGGTCCACTCACGTCGTCAGGTCGGGCAGGTACTCGTCCACGATCCATCCCGAGAGGACGAACAGGATGAGGACGACCGCGATCAATACGGCGAATGCGATGATGACGCC
>JAUVRF010000143.1 GCA_030597775.1 Methanobacteriota archaeon
ATCGACATCCGTGCCCATGGCAAGGGCTTCGAGGAGTACTACCACCGGCTCAGGGAGAACTACCAGATCGAGTACATCCGAGGCCGGCCAGCCAAGGTGTGGGAAAGGGGTGAGCACAACATCGTCATCCGGGCCGAGGAGACTCTCCTAAACCTGATAACCGAGCGCGAGTTCGACCTGGTCGTCCTGGCCGTGGGCCTCATTCCCGCGAAAGGCACCGACCAGCTCGCCCAAATGCTCAACCTGTCCAAGAGCACCGACGGGTTCCTCCAGGAGGCACATCCCAAGCTCCGACCGGTGGAGACCACCACGGGCGGCGTCTTCATAGCGGGGTGCGTCCAGGGACCCAAGGACATCCCCTCCTGCGTCGCCCAGGCCAGGGCCGCCGCCGCGGCCGCCGCTGGACCTATCCTGAAGGGCGAGTACGCCATCGAACCACTGGTCGCCCTGGTCGACCAGGACAAATGCATGGGCTGCGGCCTGTGTGTCGAAGTGTGCCCCTACGGGGCTCCCAGGCTCGTGGACCAGGAGGTCGGCCAGAAGGCGGAGATCCTCGAGGTGCTCTGCAGAGGTTGTGGCACTTGCGTGGCGGCCTGCCCCTACCACGCCATCACCGCGGAGCAGTTCTCCGACGAGCAGCTGGAACATGAGCTGATGGCCGCGCTCCAGGTGGAGGTGAAGTAACATGACCGGTGAGACCGAGCAGACCTTCATCGGAGCCTCCAGGACGACCGTCGTCGAGGAGAAGGTGATCCTCGACGAGGAGTACGACCCGGGGTTCGCCGCCGAGATCGTCAAGTACGGCGGGCGCGACGTCAAGACCTGCCACCAGTGCGGGAACTGCACGGGTGTCTGCCCTTACAGCCTCAAGACCAAGTACAAGACGCGTAACATCATCAAGATGTGCCAGCTGGGCCTCAAGAGCCTTGTGCTCCACACACCCTGGCTTTGTGCCACATGCTACCGTTGCTACGAGCACTGCCACGAGGACATCAACGCCGCGGAGGTCATGATCGCGCTGCGTCACATAGCCATCCGAGAGGGGAACATCCCCGATTTCATCGTCCGGGTGAGCAAGAACGTCGTCAAGTACGGCCAGAGCATCTCACCATCGCGAGAGGTGGAGGTGCTACGCGAGCAACTGGAGCTGGGACCACTGCCGTACGCCCGACCGAAGCATGCCAAGAACAACACCGAGATCCAGCACATCATAAGGGCCACGAACTACGACGAGCTGATCCACATCAGTGCCAGGCCCGAGGAGGATGAGTGACATGACCTACGGACTCTTCATGGGATGCCTCGTCCCCAACCGTTACCCCGGCATCGAGTGGGCGACCGAGTACCTCCTCAACAAGAAGCAGCTCAACGTGCCCACTGAACGGATAGATGACTTCACCTGTTGCCCGGTCCCGGGCATCTTCTACTCCGCGGACAAGGATACCTGGCTGGCGCTGGCGGCACGCAACCTCGTGTTGGCCCAGGAGAACGAGAAGGAGATCCTGACCATATGCAACGGATGCTACATGTCACTGCACAAGGCCGCCGAGAAGCTCCAGGACCCGAAGCAGCGGTCGAAGACGAACAAGGTGCTGAAGGGAGTGGGCAAGCGCTACGTCGGTGAGGAGATCCCGACCGATGGGCGTATCAAGCAGTACAGGCCCATCCAGATCAAGCACCTGGTCGAGATCCTCATCCACGACGTGGGCCCCGAGAAGCTGGAAGAGAAGGTGGTCCATCCCCTCACGGACCTCCGGGTGGCCGTGCACTACGGTTGCCATTACCTACGCCCCTCCGAGAACCACCAGATCGAGAATCCCAACCGACCCAGGTACATCGACGACATCGTCAAGGCGTGCGGCGCCAAGACGGTGGATTACGACGAGAAGCTCTCCTGCTGTGGTGCCGGCGGGGGCGTCCGTTCCCATGTCAAGGAGCTGGCCGACGCCCTCACCGAGGACAAGATAAAGAGCATCACCAAGGCAAGGGCCGATGTCATCGTGACCGGGTGCCCCTTCTGCCTGCTGCAGTTCGATACCGCCCAGTCATCGCTTCCAGGGGTCAACATCCCCGCCATCCACCTCTCGAGCTTCGTGGCCCTCGCCTTGGGGGCCGACCCGCTGTTCCTGGGCTTCGACCTGCACAACATCTCGGTCAATCCGCTGCTTCGGAAGCTGCGAAGGGGGGCGATAGCGTGATCCCAATCGCGGAAGGGTCAGGAGGGAAGAAGGCCGCCACCGTCGAGGGGTTCGACCCGAGGGTGATAATCTTCGCTTGTAACTGGTGCTCGTACTCGGGCGCCGATCTGGCCGGCACCTCCCGATACCAGTATTCCCCCAATGTGCGCATCATCCGCGTCATGTGCTCGGGTCGTGTGGACCCCAGCCTCATCCTGAAGGCGCTGCGGAACGGCGCCGACGGAGTGATGGTCACGGGTTGCCATCCTGCAGACTGCCATTACATCAGCGGGAACCAGAAGGCCGAGGTCCGGGTATCCTTCCTCAAGCGCTTCCTTCCCCATGTGGGCATCGACCCCCGGAGGCTCAGCCTGGAGTGGATCTCCGGGCCAGAGGGCGAGCTGTTCGCCCGGATCGCCACCACCTTCACAGAGGAGATCCGGGAACTTGGACCCAACCCCCTGACCGGGGACGACATGCCGGAGGTGAGGTAGATGGCGGACAAGGCGATAGGGGCTGTGATGATTGTCGGCGGGGGTATCGCTGGCATCCAAGCGGCCCTCGACCTGGCCGATGGTGGCTTCAGGGTCTATGTCATCGAGCGCAGCCCCTCCATCGGGGGTGTGATGGCGCAATTGGACAAGACCTTCCCGACCAACGACTGCTCGATGTGCATCCTGGCCCCGAAACTGGTGGACGCAGGAAGACATCCCAACATCGAGCTCAAGATCCTTTCCGAGGTGACGGGGTTCAAGGGCAAGCCTGGCAATTTCAAGGTGGAGATAACCCGGAAGACCCTCTCCGTCGACCTGGACAAGTGCACGGGCTGTGGCGAGTGCGCCGACATATGCCCTGTGGAGGGGACGAACCCCTTCGACGAGAACCTTGGGGTCAGGAAGGCGATCTACGTGCCCTTCCCCCAAGCTGTACCCCTGGTCTACACGATCGACAGGAGCATGTGCATCGGCTGCGGTGAGTGCGAGAGGTTCTGCGGGCCCAACGCCATCGTGTACGACATGGAGGAGACGGTCACGGAGTCCATCAAGGTGGGCGCTGTCATCCTGGCCCCTGGCTTCGAGGAGTTCGACCCGTCGAAGCTCAGCGCCTACGGATATAAGGATTACCCCAACGTGGTCACCTCCATCGAGTTCGAGCGAATGATGAGCGCCTCGGGCCCAACGGGCGGGCACATCCTCAGTCCATGGGACGGCAGGATACCTGAGAAGGTGGCCTTCCTACACTGCATCGGTTCACGCGACAGCAGCCTTGGCATCACCTACTGCTCCTCCGTCTGCTGCATGTACTCCCTCAAGGAGGCAATCATCGCCCAGGAGCACACACCGGGCCTCAAGACCCACCTGTTCGCTATGGACTTCCGCGCGGTGGGTAAACAGTTCGAGGATTACAGGATCCGCGCCGAGAATGAGCTGGGCATCAAGATCACGAAGAACAACCGCATCGGCTCGATCGAGGAGGACCCCATCACCCGGAAGCTCACGGTCAGGTACATCGAGGGGGACCATATATTGGACGAGGAGTTCGACATGGTCGTGCTCAGCGTCGGCCTGCGTCCCCCCATAAACGGCGACTACCTGGCACGCACCTTCGGGGTGGAGCTCAACAAGCATGGGTTCACCGCCCACTCCACGTTCAAGCCCCTCGAGACCAACGTCCCCGGGGTCTTCGTGGCCGGAGCCTTCAGATCGCCCAAGGACATCCCTGACACGGTGGCCGAGGCTTCCGGGGCCGCAGCCCTGGCCGCTGCGGTCGTGGTGGAGGGTCGAGGCGACCTCGTCACCGAGGTCGAGTACCCCGAGGAACGGGATGTCGAGGGCCAGGAGCCCCGCATCGGCGTCTTCGTGTGCCACTGCGGCACCAACATCGGTGGTGTCGTCGACGTGCCCGCCGTCGTCAAGTACGCCCGGGACCTTCCTGGAGTGGTCTTTGCCGATGACAACCTCTACACCTGCTCGGCGGATACCAACAAGTACATCGCGAACATGATCAAGGACCACGACCTCAACCGCGTCATCGTGGCATCGTGCACGCCCCGCACCCACGAACCCCTGTTCCGGCAGACGCTCAGGGAGGCCGGCCTCAACCCCTACCTTTTCGAGATGGCCAACATCCGGGACCACTGCTCGTGGATCCACATGCACGAACCGAACGAGGCCACCGAGAAGTCCAAGGACCTAGTGCGCATGACCGTTGCGAAGGCCCGACTGCTGGAGCCACTCACCAAGCCCCGTATCCCCATCACGCCAAGGGCGATGGTGATCGGCGGGGGACTTTCAGGCATGACCGCGGCCCTGGAGATCTCGGAGCAGGGTTTCGAGGTGGACCTGATCGAGAAGACCAACGCCCTTGGTGGCAACCTGCGGAGGGTGACCCACAGCATATCCGGCGAGAAGCCCCAGGACATCCTCAAGGAGACCATCGCTGCGATCAACGAAAGGAAGCTCATAACCCTCCACACGGGCACCGAGATCGAGACCCTGACCGGGTACATGGGGAACTTCGACGTGACCCTCAAGGACGGTGCCGTACTGAAGGTGGGGGCCATCGTGGTCGCCAGCGGCGCCATCGAGTACAAGCCAACGGAGTACTACTACGGCAAGAACCCAAATGTCATCACCCAGCTGGAGCTGGAGGAGGAGATGACAAAGGGCGCCTTCGCCCCCAAGAACGTGATCATAATCCAATGTGTCGGGGCCCGCGATGAGAACCATCATAACTGCAGCCGCATCTGCTGCACCACGTCGATGAAGAACGCCATCGCGCTCAAGAAGGCCAACCCGAACACCAACGTCTACATCATCTACAAGGACATTCGGACCTACGGCTTCAACGAGGACTCGTACCTTGAGGCGGCCCGGCTTGGGGTCGTCTTCGCCCGCTACAGCGACGAGTCGAAGCCCAGGCTCTCGTACACCAAGAAGGGCCTGGTCTTCCGCGTCCTTGACCGGTTCACCGACACCGAGATCACCATCGCCCCGGACCTGGTGGTCCTCAACGCTGCAACCCACCCCGACCCGAAGAACAAGGTGCTGGCCGGGTTGCTCAAGGTACCCCTCACCCGGGAGGGGTACTTCCTTGAGGCCCACATGAAGCTGCGTCCCGTGGAATTCGCCACGGACGGCATCTTCGCATGCGGCCTGGCACTGGGCCCGAAGTTCATCAGCGAGTCCATCAACCAGGCGACTGCGGCGGCAGGAAAGGCGGCGGCGGTGCTCTCCAAGGAGTTCGCCGAGGCCGAGGCAAACACCGCCGAGGTGGATAGCGAGATCTGCACCGGCTGCGGTACCTGCATCCAGGTGTGCCCGTACAGTGCCATCGAGCGGGGCGAGGACCGCAAGGCGGTGGTGAACGCCGTCCTATGCAAA
>JAUVRF010000194.1 GCA_030597775.1 Methanobacteriota archaeon
ATCGAGGCCAGGGAGACCTTCCTCTCGAGGGTGGACGAGATCGTGGGCGAGCAGCTCTCTTGAGACGTGGCCATGGCTCGAGCCCTTTGATCGGGTCCTTGGTCGAGGACCCTTTGGAGGGACGGAGGTTCTACTCCTTCGTCTCCACTTTCGTCTCCACTTTCGTCTCCTCTACGGCCACGGTCTCGGTTCCGGCGTCCTCGTAGTCGTAGTCGCCGTCCTCGTAATCGTAGTCGTACTCATCATCGTCGTCGTAGTCGTAGTCGGCCCCGTCGTCATCGACGTAATCGTCACCGTACAGGGCCTGCTGTTCAGGGGACATGGCGGGTCCTGCCTCAGGTGCTTCCTCCGCAGGCACATCGACGGCGACCTCATCTTCGAACTCAGCGCCATATATGGAGCTGTAGAGATCGGCGTCCACCCGGGGCTTGCGCCTGAGGGCGAACACGTAGCCTGCCACGATCACGACGGCGATCACAACGGCGATGATGGTCCCCAACAGGTAGACGTTCTCGGTGATGCCATTGGGACCGGTGTGGGCCATCTCCACGGTCACGTTGAGGTCGGAGATGTCATTCGTCACCTCCGCCTGGTCCTCGTAGAAGATCTTGAAAACGAGGTTGTGGTCGCCACTCCTGTTGGACCACCAGTGGAGTGGGGGGTTCGTCGGAGTGAACGGCCTATCACCCACGATGTACCTGTCCCCCACGGCGATCGGTGGGGTGGTGAAGTTGAAGAAGTTCCAGGTGACCAGCACGTTGTTCTCGTAGTAGTTGTCGTAGACCCTTATTGTCACGGCGGACAGGGGCCGGGTGCCGTTGTTCTCGATCTTCAGCTTGAAGCTCAGGTTGGTCTTGGGCAGCACATTGATCTCCGACCGGACCACAGCCACTCCATCTGGATCGATGTAGGTGGGGATCTCGGGAACGCGGGCATCGTAGTTCTCTATCTCGAAGTCGAGGAGCACAACGCGTTCGGTGCATGTGATGTCCTGTGACGAGGCATTTGCGAACACGCTGTACACTCCGGGCAGAATGCCCTCCGGTACCTCGATGTGGACCTTCACGAACTTGATCTGGTCACGGAAGAGCAGCGTGAACTCGGGGGTGATCTCCACGGTGATCCTGGGATCGGGGGAGTACCCGCTCATGGTTATGTTGTCCCCGCCGTTGCCGAAGTTCTTGACCTCCAGCGTGATGTCGATGTAGTTCTTCTCGTAGGGATTGAAGCTGCGGCGTGGTCTGATGCTGCCTAGTGGTGCCACCGGTCGTTCGGGATTCGTTATCTCCTCACCCTGGTACAACCACTCTATCCGGTAGAACTGGGTGATGTCGATGATGAGGTGGAACTCCGCGCTGGCATCGCTTCGGGAGCTGATGGCTGGCACCGTGAGGTTGTACGAACCGATGGGCGCCTCCTCGAACTTGGAGGGGATGATCACGATGATCTTGATGATGGCCTCCTGGTCCTGGAGCAGGGTGACCTCCGGGGGCTGAGTGTACGTCAGCCAGGTGCTGGGAGCTCCCTCGATTTCCTGGATGACGATGGAATCCAGTCCGTTGCCGGTGTTGCGCACCGTGACCTCGAACTCCAGGTTGCCACCAGGTATGGTCGACGCCTTGTTGACGGGGGGCTCCATCTCGATGGCGAAGTACTGTCCGACCTCGACGGCGAAGGACTTGGTCACCGGCGAAAGCTCGGGGCTGGACGACTCGATCTCCGTGGTGAAGAAGTATGTCTTCTTGGGAGCGTTGACGGGCACCTTCACGATGTACTGGACCGTGCCGTTGCTGTTGAGGTCGATGTCGATGGTCCGGGGGTTCGCAGAGGCGATGAAGCCGGGATTGAGGTCAGTGTCCCACACTGGCTTGATGGAGAAGGTGTCCCAGCCGTTGCGCTGGTTGTTGATCTTGATCTGGAACTCCACCTCCTCGCCCGGGATACCGTCCTTCTTGTCGGGTCCGTTCACGTAGACCTGGAAGTTGTAGTACTGCAGTGATGAGATCTGCGCGAAGGCCGGTGGCATCTGCTTTGTCACGTTGAACATCGATGTGGCATTGACCGTGATGTGGGCAGTGACGTGGGCCCGTTCCCCTGCTGGTATCGGGATCTTCACGTCGATGAAGTGCGGATGCTGCTTGAGGGGGTCGGCCGTGAGGTTCGGGGAGAACCCGAACTCGTTGATGCCGGACTCGAACCTGAGGACCCATCCCGCCTCGGACCTGGAGGACTCTCCCCTGATCAGGAAGCGGTCGATCCCGTTGCCTGTGTTGAACAGCGCGAAGCGGATGGTCACCGTCGACGGAGGGATGGCATAGTACTCGATGTTCGGCGGTGGGTTCCAGACCATGATCTCGAAGCCAGATCTCTGGGGGATCACGACACCCACGGTATGGCTGTCGTTCCGTCCAACGTCCTTCCTCGGCCATGCGTTTAGCTTGAACTCATAGGTCCTGTTGAGCTGGTTCGGGGCGGAGGTTATGGTCATGGTGAAGTTGCACTTCTCGGCCTTTCTGAGCAGGAAGTCGAAGGGCTGGGCTGGGCTGTAGGTGCCTATCACGGTACCTTGGAGGGGGTCGGCACCAAAGAACACGTTCCAGAGAGGGGGCACCTCCTCCAGCTGGAGGTACACCTCCATCGAGGGGTTGTCCCCCGTGTTCCGGACGGTGTAGTTGAATATCACGGGGTTCATACCCTTGATGACCTTGATCTCCGTATTGTCCAGGTATTTCAGTTCGACGTCGTACTGGGCAGCTTCTGCATCGTCGGCCGAGACCATGGCGATACCGAGGGCCAGGACGGCGACCATGATGAACAGAACGGTGAGACTGTAGGATTTGTTCATATCAACACCCAGGGAATTTGAACTATACCCTTCGTAATATGCAATGGATATATAATCATTATGGTATTTGCTCGGAACGAGGTGACCAATTCTGGCTAACATTGGCACCCCCGGGGCATGGTGTTGCATGGTCGAACGTGCAAATGCTCTTAACCCCCGAGAACCTTCCTGGATGCACTCTGGCCCGAGGGTTGTTCATGACCAGCGATGAGAACATCGAGCTGCTCAGGAAGATGAGGGAGGAGGCCTCACAGGGAGGGGGTCCAGTCCGCATCGCGAAGCAGCGGGCCAAGGGCAAGAAGACGGCCCGGGAACGCGTCATTGAGCTCTTGGACCCCGGGACCTTCGTGGAACTGGACATGTTCGTGACCCACCTTTGCACCGACTTCGGGATGGAGAAGAAGAAGGTGATGGGCGACGGCGTCGTGACCGGGTACGGGAAGGTGGACGGTCGGGACGTGTACATCTTCTCCCAGGACTTCACGGTCTTCGGTGGTCCCCTCGGAGAGATGTTCGCCCAGAAGATCACCAAGATCATGGACCTGGCCATGAAGAACGGCAAGCCCGTCATCGGTCTCAACGACTCCGGTGGTGCCCGTATCCAGGAGGGCGTGGTCTCCCTGGGAGGATACGCGGAGATCTTCTTCCGGAACGTGATGGCCTCGGGAGTGATACCCCAGATCAGCGCCATCATGGGACCCTGCGCGGGTGGGGCCGTGTACTCCCCGGCCATGACGGACTTCATCATCATGGTCAAGGAGACCAGCCACATGTTCATAACGGGTCCAGAGGTCATCAAGACCGTCACCAACGAGGAGGTCACCTTCGAGGAGCTGGGGGGTGCGATGACCCACAACACCCGCAGCGGCGTGGCCCACCTGGCGGCCGAGGACGAGGATGACTGCCTGGAGATGATCCGTCGCATGCTCTCCTTCATGCCCTCGAACAACCTGGAGGACCCACCCCTTGCCGAGTGCACGGACCCCGTCGACCGCATGGACGAGGAACTGAACTCGATCCTCCCCGACGACCCCAACAAGCCGTACGACATGCGAGAGGTGGTCACCCACATCGTCGATGACGGTGACTTCTTCGAGATCATGCCGCTCTGGGGCCGGAACCTGATCATCGGCTTCGCGAGGTTGGCGGGCCGCCCCGTTGGCATCGTCGGCCAGCAGCCCGCGGTCCTGGCAGGGACCCTTGACATCGACGCGACCATCAAGGGCGGCCGGTTCGTCCGCTTCTGCGACGCGTTCAACATCCCTCTCATCACCTTGGTGGACGTGCCCGGCTTCCTTCCCGGCACCGACCAGGAGTACGGGGGCATCATCCGCAGCGGCTCCAAGCTGCTGTACGCCTACTGCGAGGCGACCGTTCCCAAGCTCACGGTCATCACCCGGAAGGCCTACGGCGGCGCGTACGACGTCATGTGCTCCAAGCACATCAGGGCGGACTTCAACTTCGCATGGCCCACGGCGGAGATCGCCGGCATGGGGTCCGATGGCGCCGTCAACATCATCTTCCGCAAGGAGATCGAGGCGGCCGAGGACAAGGAGGCGAAACGGGAGGAGCTCGTGTCCGACTACCGCAAGAAGTTCGCATCACCCTACATCGCCGCCCATCGGGGCTACATCGACGACGTCATCGAGCCCAAGGAGACCCGACCACGGCTGATAAGCGCCCTGGAGG
>JAUVRF010000165.1 GCA_030597775.1 Methanobacteriota archaeon
GGACCTGTGGGTCCGTGACATGTCGGCCCCCGTGAACTCCCATCCTGCAATCGACAGGGGTGTGGTCTACGCCCTGTCGGACAACGGGGCAGCCCTGGCCCTCAACGCCAGCGACGGAGCCCTCAGGTGGCAGTATCCTGTGGGCAACACCCCTGGCAGTAGCCTGACCTCCTCGCCCCTGGTCGCGGAAGAGAGGCTCTACGTGGCCAGCACCTCCGGTTTCATCTACTGCCTGGATTCCGACCCCACCGACGGGGAGGATGAGGGCAAACCCGATCCTGACGGCAGCGAGTACGACGTCATCTGGACGTACAAGGAGGAGAACCTGCTTCCGTTCAACTCATCGTCCGCGTTGGTGGACGGCAAGTTGATGCTGCTCACCGGCGAGCACGATGTGCTGGCCCTCGACGCCATCAACGGTAGCATCGCCTGGAGGATAAGCATGCCAGGGGCCGGTCCCCTGACCATGGGCCTCATCGCCGTCAACAACAGCGTCGTGGTAGGCGGCCAGGGGGTCCACATAATCACGGCCGACGCGGGCGTCGAGAACTGGACCTACGAGGGGTCCTCCTCCGCCTTCGTCTCCGGCCCCGCGGCCTTGGACGACATGCTCTTCACCACCGATGAGAGGGGCATCCTCTTCGCCTTCGGGAAGGTCGAGAACCAGCCACCCATTGCGCGCATCAGTTCACCGGAGCAGGACAGCCAGTTCCGCATCAACGAGACGATCACCTTCGACGGGTCCAACAGCACCGACGACAAGGAACTGCCAGACACATCCTTCATGTGGGAGTTCGGGGACGGGAACGTGTCCCTCGCCCGGATAACCACCCACGGTTACGCCGAGGAGGGCACCTACACCATAAGGTTGACCGTCACGGACATCGACGGCGAGAGCGACAACACCTCGATATCCATAAGGATACTCGGCAACCACGAGCCCATCCTTGACTGGTGGGACGTGGAGCCAGAGCAGGGTCATACCCAGAGGGACCCGTTCAACTTCTCGGTGCGTTACACCGATCCCGACAATGACCCGCCGGAGTACGTCACGCTGCTACTTGCCGACGACCCCGGGTACACTCCCTTGAACATGAACCCCGTTGACCCCAACGACGACGATTACACCGATGGTAAGTTGTACTTCTTCATCCAGGCACCCCTGGCATCACGCCCGTACCCTGCCGTCACCTTCTCAGCCTCCGATGGCATCGCCGATACGGAACTGGTGGTCAAGGGTCCCGTCGTCCTGATGGACGGTACGTTCCCGAACAGCGTCGGGGACATCGAGGTGTTCACGGTCTTCGTGGGGCCGAACGAACTGGATTACATCCCCGTGACCTCTCCCCCGTCCACCTACCCACCGGGCCTGTATCCCATAGGTGTGTTCGTGGAGCTGTACCTGGACACCACCTTCCTGTTGGCGGCCAACCTCTCCATCAACTACACCTTCCACGACATCGAGGAGATGGACGTGGACACCCTGGCTGTATATCGATGGTCGATCTCCGGCGAGGATGCCGGGTGGGAGTACCTGGAGGACAGCGTCGTGGACACGTCCACGGGCATCGTGGGTTCCCACATCCCCTCCCTCCAGACCGACATCTACACAGTGCTGGGGAACAGGCTCAACCCCCCCCCGAACGGCAAGCCCGTGCCGGTGATAACCGTCGACGGGGATACCTACAGCCCTGGCGCCGTGGTGAGGAAGACCTACCGCCCGGACGACGTGATCGCGTTCGACGGCAGCGAATCCTACGATCCCGACGAGGCGGACCTCAACGACTTCATCACCTTCTACGGATGGTCCTTCGGTGACGGGACCACTGCCGAGGGCAAGTTCGCCACCCACAGGTACGATGTGCCGGACATGTACACCGTGACCCTAACTGTCAGGGACAACTTCGGGGAGGAGAACAGCGTCACCGTCGTCATCAACGTGCGGGCCGAGGGCGAGAGCAACCTCCTCTATCTCCTGGTCAGCGCGGGCATCATCGTCATACTCATACTGCTGTTCTTCCCCAAGGGAGGAGGGACGAAGCCCGCGGCTTCCAAGGCCGAGTCCAAGGAGCCAATGTTGGACTCCGAGGACAACGGATTGAAGGAGGAAGGTGGGTCCGAGGAAGAGGAGACCACGGAGCTGGACGACATCATCGACGAGCTGGAAGAGGACCGCTCGAGATAACGTCTTGACACCCCACGGGCCCCTGATCGAGCCCGGGTGCCAGTAGATCTCCGGACACCCAAAATATAAATACGTCTGTCACCCCTTAACAAAATGGGATGCACTTGACGTCATGTTTCTACGTCAGGAGGGATAGCTTTGGCCAACAAGATGACCGGTCCTAGCGCCGGCAAGGGCCGGTCACCCAAGAAGGGGTCGGCTCGAAGTAAGGGTGTCAAGAAGGGAACCACCAAACGGACCAAGGGCCGACCAGGCTCGATGGGACCCCGTTCTGGAAAGGGGTGGTCAGGCCCGGTGGCCCCGAAGCAGATGCGGGGCAGCAACGCAAGAGCCAACGCCAAGCGGTCGGCGGAACCCAAGAGGGAGACACAAGAGAAGGGCGCTGGAAAGAAGTCGAGGGCCTCGTCCGAGACCCGCACCTCGAAGAGTGTCCAGCGCCGGACCGCACCCAGGACGGCAACGTCCAGGGGGTCGAAGGTCAGCGAGACACCCGAGGAGGCCCAGGCCGATCTTCCAGAGGTATCGACGGAGGGTGACCTCCATGGCCCGAACAAGATCGATGAGCTCAAATCCACTGCTGACAAGATGGTCGTAGGGGAGCGCACCGTGATCCATCACGCGGCCCGCTACGGGATCGTCCGGGGCATGACCTGGACGGTGATCCTCTCGGCCCTGCTGTTCTGGTTGCCCGTGGCAGGTCCCGCCATCGCGGGCTACGTGGGCGGCAGGAAGGCTGGCGGTCCATTGAGGGCCGTGATCGCTGTCATCATCCCGGCCCTGGTCATGTTCATTCTCCTGGCGGCCATCAGCGAGAACCTGGACCTGATCCCAACGAGCATGGTCACGGGTACCGAGATCGACCTGGACAGCATCGCAGAGATCCCTACCGCTGCCGTTCCCCTGCTGAGCGGACTTGAGCAGAGCATCAACTCCTGGGCCGCAACCCCCCCCGATGTGGTCTTCATGATGCTAGCCTTCGCCTTGGTGGGCGGGTCCCTCAGCTCCCTGCGCCGTCGTGAGGAGGAGACGGTGAGCGAGAAGGTCGGCAGGCCCCTGGGGGAGCGCAAGGAGCGCATACTGAGGGAAGAGGCCGAGAAGGTCGGCACGACCACCCTGGAACCCCCTTCCCGCTGGCACCCCCACAGGGTGTTCTCGAGCACCGCGGCGGCCCATGACTCGGTCAACGAGATGATAGACGATATCGCGATGCGCGTCTACCAGTACATGCAGTTCAACGAGGTGGTGGACGAGACCGGTGCCGTCGTGGTCAGGCCAAGGACCCGGAAGCGTGTGAAGAAGGAGATATCCACCGGTGAGGACGGTCCCCACTACGAGGACCTCGTCTACGTCACCGAGGTCCCGGCCGTCGCGGCGGTGGCGCCTGCCACCAGGTCCAAGAGGTCCCGCAGGGGAGCCAGCGCCGCGACCACAGCAACCCCCAGGACCGCAGGCGAGGCCATCGTCGGGGACGCGGGGGACTGGGTCGTCGTCAATACCAGCCAGGGCCGTCGCCCGGTCAGGGTCGTCCACTCTCCCATGGTCGCCGTGGCCCGGGAGAGGACGATGACCGAGCTGGAGGAGGAGGAGGAGCCACCGGTGGTCTACGAGGAACCACCGACCGTTGATCTCGCAGAACCCGTCATGCACGTGGAGACGACGAAGGGTGGTATCTTCAGGAGGTCCAAGCAGAAGGTGGTCTACAGCTCCTACAGCGCGCCCGACAGCGCCCTGGGGGGGGAGATGACCACCACTCACGACTCACCACCGTCCCCCCCACCACCCACCTCACCTCATGGGTCAGCTGGGGTGGCGGAGGAGCCCCTGGGGGTGCTCTCACGGGAGAGGACGCCCGCCCAACGCAACTACGAGCGGCTTCCCATAATCGGGGCGATCATGGCCACCATGGAAGAGGAGGCCGAGGCCGGACCCGAGGAGGTACGGTACGGCAGGCTGAAGTCCCTGGAGGAGCCCACGATCCACGATACCATGGAGGCGGGCTCGATAGCGGAGAGCGCGGCCCGTGAACGGGCCGAGATGGCCCGCTTCGAGGAGGGGCCTGACCTGGAGCTGGAGGACGACTACCTACCGTCCGAGGCCAAGCCCCGGGCAAGGTCGAAGCCCAGGTCGAAGGCGAAGGCCAAGGCCAAGGCCAAGGCGAAGCCGTCCTTGATGGAGGAGGTCGAGGCCTCCGAGGTGGGACTGGACGATCTCGAGGAGGAGCACATCGACGTGCTACCCGAGGTGGACGAGCTTCCCGTCACCAAGCACGAGAAGCAGGTCAGGAGCACCGCCCGCAAGGTGAAGCACCCCACGGGGTCCCTGAAGAAGGCCAGCCGGAAGGCTCAGGACGGGTCGTACGACGAGGACCTGGCCGAGGAGGGCGAGGTGCAATGGGAGGCCCCGTCCCTGGTGGAGGAGGAGGACATGTTCAACCCCCGTCACCTGGAGGACGCCTCTCCCGCGGACGAGGGACACGAGGAGGGGTCAGATGCCTGGGCAGAGGAGGAGAGGATAGCAGCGCTCGTCCGTGAGCGGGAGGAGTGGGACCGGCTGTGAACCAGGCGGTCCGAGTGATCGATACGGACCTTGAGAGGCCCCAGCTCACGGCAGCCATCGACGAGGCACTCCTTGAATCCCGCATGGACGACAGGTCAGGCAACACCATCCACCTTTACCGACGTCGGCCTCCCTCGGTGTCCATAGGCTACTTCCAAGCCGCGGACGAGGTGGCCGACCTGGAGGCCTGTCGCCGGGACGATGTGCCCGTGGTGAGACGCATCAGCGGTGGAGGTGCGATATACACGGACGAGAGGCAACTCGTCTATGCCCTCACCTTCAGACCCCAAGGTCGGTTCAAGGCCCAGGACGGCCTCCACCTGGCGTGCAACGCCCTCGTCCGGGCCCTGGAGCGACTGGGCGTCGAGGGAGCCCGCAGGGAGGGCTTGAACGACGTCGTGGTGGATGAAAAGAAGGTCTCGGGGA
>JAUVRF010000534.1 GCA_030597775.1 Methanobacteriota archaeon
GATACCCGATGCACTGCTCGCCGAGAACACCCCGCCCGACGTCAGGTTGACCGCCGAGAGGTGGGTGCTCACGGACAGCGAGCACGCGTTCGACGCCTCTGGCACCCGGGACGACCTGGGCAACGAGAGCCTGCGCTACGTCTGGACCTGGGGCGACGGCTCGGACAAGGAGGTCACCACCGAGCCCTACGCGGTCCACTCCTTCTCGCGCTCTGGCTCCTTCGATGTGGAGCTGACCGTCCTGGACGTGGAGGGCGCCTCCTCGAGCATCAACGTGAACGTGGGCGTCCTGTGGGACCCCCGATCGGACATGGACATTGATGACGATGACGGTGAGGGGCACATCACACACAAAACCGATTGATCCCCCTAATGCGTAATGTATCCCGACCAGGGGGTTCGGTTAATCACCTTCGACGGGAGGATACTTCCGGTCATCTGCGTGATCCTTGTCACCTCGGCATTTACCGGATGCTTGGATGGCGACGAGGACGGGGATGAGTGGAAGCCCAATTGGCAGATGCCCGCTTACATTGGCTTCGATGTGTTCGATTACGACGGGTCCACCGGATCCTGGACCATGAGGTTGGTGCTTGCCAGCGATGAGTTCTACGTGACCCAGCGCACCGGTGACCTCACACTGGCCATGTTCGACGAGGACCTGAAGGAGGTCTACAACCAGACGTGGACCGTCAAGGCCAAGCACTTCACCATCGAGGTCAGCGAGGGGCAGGTCAGGGTATGGGACACCTGGTACGACATAGTCGTCAGCGACGATGCCATCTTCCCGGGCGCCCCGGGCATCGAGGACCCGGCATATCACTGGGACGTCCTCGCCTGGTTCGCCTTCGAGGGCAAGACCTTGGTGTCGGAACGTCGATGGTTGCCTCCGGATATGGTGCACGTTTATGGTGTGACCCTCGACCCCGTGGACAACGAGTACGACGTGACGGTGCGGCTATCGGAGGAGAGCGATCTCCATGTGTACTCCACGAAGGCCAGTGGCTTCTTGACCCTTACCCTGACCGACGGCATCGGCACCAAGATGTACCATCACAGGCACAGGGTGGATGCGGGTGCCTTTACCATCGAGGTCCCGCCGACCAAGCTGGAGGGCTTCGACCGGACGCTGCGGGCCGAGCTGGCCCTCACGATCCCGATGGAGGACATCGAGGAGTCCGGGGATACCTTCTCCCCCTACCACGGGAGGATGTTCATCAACGTCACCTTCGAGGGGACCGGTTTCATCATGTCCGCGACGGACCACACCCCTCCGTACCTACTAACGGACATAGACATCCCTGAGCATCTGATCAGACCGAAGGTCTCGACGCCTCCCGTGGCAGCAGCAACCCACCCAGACAGCTGTATCTCGGGAGAGGTGATGACCTTCGATGCGTCCATCTCGTCGGACCCGGAGAACGACATCGTCCTCTACAAATGGGACTGGGACGACCCTACACATGACAATCAGACGTACAGCCCGGTGATCAACCACACGATGCACAAGGAAGGCGAGCACAACATCGTACTGACGGTGGTGGACAGCGGCGGGAACGAGAACTCCACCGTCCTTCATGTGGTGGTCGGTCCGGCCTTCGTGGTCACGTTCCTCGAGGTGGGCCTGATTGAAGAGCCTGGGTCCATGTACAACCACACCTTCATCCGCCTGACCATCCAGAACATGGCGTCGGAGGCCAGGCAGAGGCCAGGCTCCCCGGATTTCGAAATCCGGGACAGCCGGTACTCATCGTACAACAGGGTGGACATGGACGGGGACGTGCCTTATGAATTCCAGGCCTCCCAGACGGTGGAGGTGACGGTCTATTACGTCAAGCCCGGGCCGGGCGACGCCCCCCTTCCCATAGACCCTGCGTCCATGAGGGTATGGGGCAACGTCTATCCCCCCGAGTGGCTCGACATCCCGGAGGAAGTGCGACCTTGAACCTGGGAGACCGCGTCCAGCATAGGGAACTGCGC
>JAUVRF010000073.1 GCA_030597775.1 Methanobacteriota archaeon
GAACCTCACCATGACGGTGCACGAGGCCTCGGTGGTCAAGTACCTGGACGTCACGAAGAAGTTGGTGGACAAGTACGGAGTGGACGCCTACACACGGCAGCGGGTCGAGATGGTGGAGAGGGACATCCGGTCCCTGTTCTCCAACGACCACCAGAAGCAGTCGAGCCTCGACGGGTTCGACGAGGACTGCTGAGGCGACGTTCAGCCACGGACCCTTTCCAGCTCTCCAGGGAGGCCCTCCGCAAGGGTGGGGAGGTGGGGCCAATCGGGTAACACCTGTCTCAGCGCATCATTCGAGTACCGACCCTTCTCGACGAACCGGATGGACCTGGACCTGTTGGCCCAGAACCCCTTGGCCCCGCCCATCAGGCCCGGCCTGCGTACCTCGGGGGTCGGCGCCCCCTCCGCCTTCGTGATGATGTCGATCAGCTGGCTGGGAGTGTTGGGGGAGCCGTCGACGCAGTTGTACACACTGAAGAGGTCATCGACCTCCTCGTGGTCCCCGGTCCGGGCCAGCGCCGCCAGACGACGGACCGCGTCCACAACGTCGTCCACGTGCACGGTGTTGATCCATCCCTCCCCCGGTAAGGTCACACCGCCCATTGCCACCTCGGGTGCCAGCCGGTCGACTATGCCCCTGTCCCCGGCCCCGTACACGTTACCGAGCCGCAGGCAGGTCACACCGATCCCGTAGCGGTTGGCGTCCTTGCGAAGGGACCGTTCCATGTGCAGCTTGGCGCGTTCCAGGCGATTTCGCGGCTTGAGCATCGCACCCTCGTCATGGACCCCGTCCACCTGGGCGTAGACACCCGTGGTCGATGCGGCCACCACGTGCTCCACCTTGGAGTCCTCCGCCTCCTCCATCACGACCTCCGCACCCGCCACGACCATGCGACGGATGAAGCCATCGTCCTCGATGGCGATGTCGGGGGCGACCATATGGTACATGACCCTCGAGTTGCCCAGGGCCACCCTGACCGACTCACCGTCGACCACAGAGCCCTTGAAGGCCTTTGCGCCAAGAGCCTCCACCCTCTCGAGATCGGCCCTGGGTATGTCAAGGACCCGGACCGAGTGACCGGCCGCCTTGAGGGCTGCGACCAGCCTCAGGCCGATGAAACCGCAACCTCCCGTGACCAGCACTGTCTCCTCGACCATCTCGGGCCTCCCCGGAGGTTGAGGGGCGAGGGGGCAGAAAAAGACTGCGGCGACGGCGGATGAACGGCGGTTGGATACGTAGCCAGCGATGCCAACGTGACCGATATCCTTTTCTACGCACCCCTCATTCTCTGTTGAGGCATATCCATGACGCCCCGGGATAAGAGAATGGCTGGTATAGGTGTCATCTGCCTTCTCCTCTCCTTGAGCTTCGGCGCCGCATTCGCCATCGGACCCTTGGAGACTCCCGGGAACCTCCTGCCCGACTACATCGCGGACTGGTACACCGGTAGCGGCACCTCCCCCGGCGTGGACGGGCTCAACGACCAGGTCGTGCCCATTGCAACCAGGGAGCACAACCTGACCCGTGTCACGGTGAGGCTCTCTTGGACCGACGACGAGTTCGTGGGTCCCCTGGGCCGACGGGACGATACCCTCACCCTGCATGTGGAGGGCCCCTCCACCCTTGACCAGGGCTCCCAGGATATCTCGGGCACCACCGGTGAGCTGCTCATCGTCTTCGATCTGGAGACCATCCCCAACGACGATGACATGGAGCACTTCGAGGACCACGATTACACCAACGCCACGGGCGATTGGTCCGTCACGGTGTCCGTCCAGCCCGCTGGTCTCAGGGACTCCGGCAACGACTGGACGGTGACCTTCAGCTACGAGTACTACGTGGGCCGTCTGATCCAGAACCCGGGGGTCGTATGATATGGCCAGGGGGGGAGGGAAAGGGGGGACCACCAAAGAGCATAAGCCGTACATATCCGCGGACATGTCCATCCCTGAGATGACCCTCAAGGCCGTGGTACTGGGCATCGGCCTCTCCATCCTGATGTCCGCGGCGAACGCGTACCTTGGCCTGTACGTGGGCATGACGGTCTCTGCGGCCATTCCCGCAGCCGTCATCTTCATGGCCATCCTCCGGGGTCTTTACAAGGTCGGCATCTTCAAGACCGCCACGATCCTGGAGAGCAACCTGGGCAAGACCATCGCCGCTGCGGGCGAGGCCCTTGCGGCGGGTGTCATCTTCACCTTCCCCGCACTGCTGCTCATGCTGGACGAGGAAGGGCAACCCATATGGGAGCAGCTCGACTACTTCGTCGTGCTGGTCATCGCGGCCGTCGGCGGCACCATTGGCGTGCTGTTCTCGATCACCCTGCGTCGCATCCTCATAATCGATCAGCAGCTCCCGTACCCCGAGGGGATAGCGGCCGCCGAGGTGCTTAAGGCGGGAGAGGGCAGCGGCAAGGCGGTACTCTACGTGTTCTCCGCCTTCTTCCTGGGGTTGCTCTTCCGGCTCGCGACATCCCTCGAGACACGCTTCGGCACCGTCAGCCTGGGCCTTTGGGGTTCGCGGCTCGGCGGGACCTTCCAGATAGGGGAGAAGACCCTCATCCACATCGGGACAGAGTACAGCGTGGCGCTCCTCGGTGTGGGATACATCATCGGACCCAATATCGCCCTCATGGTGTTCACCGGTGGTTTCCTCGGTTGGTTCGTAGTACTTCCCATCATCTCGACGGTCTCCCCGGATGACTTCCTCTTCGACCCCATCACCAGGGTCCGGTTCTTCGGCGTCGGGACGATGCTGGTGGGTGGCCTATGGACCCTCTGGACCATCCGGGCGGCCATCAAGAAGGGTATCTCGGAGGCCATGGCCGGGATCTTCGGGAAGAGGGTCGACATGAATACCCTACCCAGGACCGATCGGGACATCCCTCCACACATATCGATGGGCATGGCCGTGATCCTGACCCTTCCGGTAATGGGTATCATCTGGTACCTGTCGGGAAGCATCCTCATCGCCATCGTGGCAGGGCTCATAGTCATGGTGGCTGCGTTCGTGTTCTCAGCCATCGCAGGCTACATTGCGGGCATCGTGGGCTCGTCCAACAACCCGCTATCGGGGGTGACGATCATCGTCATCATGTTCACATCGATCCTCCTGTACGCCCTCGGTGCGAGGGGGGTCGAGGGGATGGTGGCCGTCATCGCCGTGGGCGCCGTCGTCGCATGCGCTGCCGCGATAGCCGGGGACAACCTGCAGGACCTCAAGTCCGGTTACATCCTCGGGTCGACCCCGTGGAAGCTCCAGGTGGGCCTGATAATCGGCGTGATAGCCGCCGCGGCGGTCATCGCTCCCGTCGTCAACATCCTCCACGAGGCGTACGTGATCGGCGAGGGCCTCCAGGCCCCCCAGGCATTCCTGATGATGGCCATCGTCGAAGGCATCTTCAAGGGCAACATGGACTGGGCCATGGTCATCGCGGGGGCTGTCATGGGTGTTGTCATGATCGTCCTGATCGAGGTCAAGAAGATCAAGATCGTCATCATGGCGGTCGCCATCGGTATCTACCTGCCCTGGCTAATGACCACGCCCATCATGGTCGGCGGCGTCGTCAAGTGGCTGGTGGACCGGCGCATCGACAAGGCGATACGTCCCATCTCCCCCGAGGCTCCCGAGGAGGTCGAGGCGGAGTACGAGGCCGAGGTGGAGACCCTCCGCGAGGAGGTCCACAACAAGGGCATCCTTTTCAGTTCAGGCCTCATCGCTGGGGAGGCCATCATGGGTGTGCTGCTGGCGGCGCTGGTCGTGGCGGGCATCAGCATCGCTTTGGTGGAGGGCGCTCCCGCCCTTGCGGGTCTGCCAGTGTTCCTGTACATGGCCTTCCTCATCGGTTACGTCGCATGGCGTGACCTGGACCAGGAGGAGGTCCGTGAGGAGCATCCCAAGCTCCTGAAGTGAGCAACGGGCGGTGGCCAATGTTTATCTCCCAGCTACGGCCATGACGGCCCGATGGCCCGCAAGAGGACGAAGAAGAAGACGAAGAAAAAGAAGAACAAGGGGCTCTCCCCGGAGGGGGAGGCGGCGCTTCGGGACCTTCGTGCCAGGCAGCGCTCCTGGGTGGCCCTCCCACTGGCGGACTGGCGCGAGGAGGAGGACCTCGTCGTCATCGCCGCCCCCAGGTTCAAGGGTCCATTGGGGAAGGGCCTCATCGAGGTGCTGCGCAGGGACCAGACGTACAATCTTAAGCTGGACGAGTTCGGGTCCTTCGTCTGGAGATTGATCGACGGAGAACGGACCCTGGGCGAGATCACCGACGCCACGATCGAGCATATCGATGCAGAGGAGGAGACGGCCCTGCATCGTCTCCTGATGTTCCTCCGGGCGCTGCAGAACATGGGTGCGGTCAAGGTAGTCATCTTTGAGAACCCCGAGGGAGATAATAAATAATCTCATGCTAATTACATGACGGGGACCGCATGGTCGACGAGGAAAGGGATGAGTGCGATTTCAACGGGCTCATCAAGCTCACCACCTACCTGATGGAGTGGTATGCAAGGTTCATCCAGGAGGACCACCTCCATGGTGACCCCCCGTGCGAGGGCTGTCCCTACTTCGAGCGAGGCGACGAAAAGATGACCATGTGCGAGTACATGATGGCCCTTCTCCTCCGCGTGGTCGTGAACCGCTAGGCCCAGCCCCTTCTGGCAAACGCCATGAACGTCCAGGTCGGGCCATCCCATCGGGAAGTGCCACTTACTGGTACGTGGAAAAGGTTTTTAATATGGCCTGACTAGTTCCAGCGTGGGCGGGAAGGTGGCTTCTACACACACGTAGCGGACCCCCTGGTCGCCCGGAGGTGGATTCAAATGACCCATTATGACCTTATAGTGATCGGTACTGGCGCGGGCCAGAACGTGGCCGCCCAGGCATTCTCCATGGGACTCAAGGTTGCAGTCATCGACAAGGACCCCATCGGGGGCACATGCCTCAACAGGGGGTGCATCCCGTCCAAGGTCTGGACGACAGCGGCCGACGTGATCCGCGAGGCCGAGGACGCGGCGGCGATCGGCGTGCACATGAAGCTGGAGAAGGCGGACTATTCCCTCATCCGGAAGCGGACCTGGGAGATCGTCCTGGATGGCCGCGAACCAATGGAGAAGGGTGTGGCCGCCACAAAGAATTTCGACTTCTACAACGAACCGGGCGAGTTCGTGGCCGACATGACCATCCAGGTGGGCAAGAAGAGGATCACCGCGGACAAGATAGTCATCGCCTCCGGCGCCAAGCCCTACATCCCCCCCATCCAGGACATCGAGGCCGTGGGCTACCTGACCAACCGCAACATATTCGACCTGGAGGCGCTTCCCAGATCGGTCATAGTCGTGGGCGGCGGCTACATCGCAACCGAGTTCTCCCACTTCCTCTCCGCCATGGGCGTGGAGGTGACCATCGTGGGCCGCAACCCCAGGCTCCTGAAGGCGGAGGACCCCGAGATCAGCACCGCGGTGCTCGCGGGCATGGCCCGTCGCATGCGGGTGCTGGTGAACTTCGAGGCGATCTCCGCCTCCAAGGACGGCAGCGGCAAGCACATGATCGTCCGCGACCTGGGAACGGGCAAGGAGTACACGTTATCCGCCGAGGAGATCCTCCTGGCCGCCGGACGCGTGAGCAATGCGGACATGCTCAAGCCATGGGTCACGGGCGTGGAGGTGGACGAGAAGGGCTGGATCAAGACCAACGACCTTCTGGAGACCACCCGGAAGAACATCTGGGCATTGGGCGACTGCGTGAACCGGGGCCAGTTCCGGCACACGGCCAACTACCATTCCGATGTCGTGTTCCGCAACGCCTTCCAGGACTCGAAGGTGAAGGTCGACGAGCACGCCATCCCCAGCGCGGTCTTCACATGGCCCCAGGTGGGCTCAGTCGGCATGACCGTGCAGCAGGCCATCGACGCGGGCCTCCACATCCATGTTGGCAAGTACTTCTTCTACGACTCGGCCAAGGGCTTCGCGATGGGGGACCAGGAGGCCTTCGTCAAGGTGGTGGTGGACACGTCCAACAACAAGATACTCGGCGCCCACATCGTCGGACCCCAGGCCTCGGTACTGGTCCAGCTGGTCGTGGACCTCATGAACGCTGGTGACCAGACCTTCTATCCCCTGGCGAGGGCACAGATAATCCACCCCGCCCTGTCCGAGGTCGTGGTCAGGGCATTCGGCAACCTGCAGCATCCGGAGGGCGCTCCCGGTGAGCATGGTCACGGTCACGATCATGGTCCCGGACAGGGACAAGGCCACGGACCGCAGAGGGCCAGCAAGAAAGCCCATGGCGCCAGCGGGCACGGCCACGGCCACGAACATGGTGACGGCAAGGGCCAGGGCCATAGCCATTGAGCGAAGGGTCGGTCCCGGCGTCATGCGGGGAAGACGTACATCACACCCGCGATCACCGTGGCGGCCATCATGAGCATGGCGAGGGCTCCCACGTACATGTGGGGCTTGCGGATCTTGCGTTTCATGTCCTTCCGCATCAGGAACACGATCCCCATGGCCAGGGCGGTGAAGGCCAGGGCGAGGTCGATGGAGGCGATGGTGGAGTGGGCGACCCTGATGTGTCCCGACTCCAGCTGGGCCACCATGTAGACGCCGATGATGAGACCGATGGTGGCAAAGGCCACACCGGTCGTTCCTAGCCAGTGGTGGTAGTTGAGGTACTTCTTCTTGAGCCTCCTCTTGTACACCACGCAGAAGAAGGCGGCGGCCAGGAAGATCATCGCCAGGGACATGGAGATGGCATGGTACGGCCACAGGACCGGATACTCGGTGGACTCGAACTCCCCGGTACCCATGTTGATGACCGCGGTGCCCCTTCGGGTGTGATAGGTCTCGAACGCGTCGGTGTTGCTGGTTGCCCATATCAGGGTCATCTTGCCCTCGCGGGGTATGTCGTTGTCCAGATCGTCGCCCGTGGAAAGGAGGCGGGTGAACTCGGCGGTGGTCACACCCCCGGATTCCTTCACGGTGTACTCGAGCAGGTCGAAGGAGCCGCCCTCATCCACGTCATCGGGATGGGGGCCGGTCTCGCCGAGGGACCAGGCGTCGTGGAGGTCGAACTCCCCGGTTGCCTGCCTGAAGGCGATCACCATGTCCGCATCCTTCATGCGGACGGTCGGGTCGAAGCCGACGGCCACCATGCCAGATGCCTTGGCCTTTATCGCCATCTGTATGGTGGCGTTGTCGAGGAACTTCCAGTAAAGGGTGAAGTGCCCGTCACCGAGGGAGACGCGGAACTCGTACTCGTCATCGTGGATATCTCCGTCCACGGATGACCCCTCGGCTGCGCAGGACGATGCCAGCAGGAGCATCAGCACGGCGACGGTCAGGATGATCGTGGCGGTCCTCAGGGTGGCTCCACCGATACGGCCCTCACGCGACATTCCTTCCCTCCGGGCCCCACCCTGGACCGGGCATGCACCTGCCCGGGTGGTTCCCCCGTGATGTACGGGCTTCAGTCTAATAATATTACCGAATCGACGAAGAGCTCGTACTCCTCGTCCTCGTCCAGATCAATGACACGGACCTTCTCGACCTCGCCCTCGCCACTGACCTCCAGGAGCTTTGAAAGGAAGAGGAGCTTGACATCGGAGCGCTTGGCCATGGACCCGAGTGTGTCCTTCCCGGGCAGTTTGTCGGAAACCGTCATGAACACCACGCGGCCGGCGACCTCGGTGAGGTCCATGGCCATCTCGAGCGACTCGGGACCCATGTCGACCACCAGCACCCGCTTGCCCTCCATTTCCGATGGGTCGGGTGCCGTCCCGTGGTAGCCCTTGCCAATATAATCTTCCGAGCCCTTGACCGGACCCTGTACGATGGTGCCGCAGGCCTTCTCGGGCACCTGGCC